>NZ_JBSIBZ010000100.1:0-34207 GCF_058245575.1 Streptomyces sp. UF-297
GGAAGCCCGGTAACGGGTGGAGTTGACTGGTACTAATAGGCCGAGGGCTTGTCCTCAGTTGCTCGCGTCCACTGTGTTTGTTCTGAAGTAATGAACTCGCCATGTTCCGGCTGGAGTTTATATCTTCATAGTGTTTCGGTGGTCATTGCGTTAGGGAAACGCCCGGTTACATTCCGAACCCGGAAGCTAAGCCTTTCAGCGCCGATGGTACTGCAGGGGGGACCCTGTGGGAGAGTAGGACGCCGCCGAACAATTTTTGTGGGGAGCCCCGCACCGTATGGTGCGGGGCTTTTCCGCGTTTACGGGGCGTATGGGGACCCGCGGCGCAGACCGGTTCG
The DNA here is from genome assembly GCF_058245575.1 of Streptomyces sp. UF-297. NCBI lineage: Bacteria > Bacillati > Actinomycetota > Actinomycetes > Kitasatosporales > Streptomycetaceae > Streptomyces > Streptomyces sp. UF-297. The sequence goes on from NZ_JBSIBZ010000100.1 coordinate 339, forward strand.
CTGTGCAGGTAAGGTCAGGGGGCATCGTTGGTACGTTCCCCACAGGAGGCCCCCGGGTGGAGGTCCAGGAGACTCGCATCCAGACGGATCGTGTCCTCACCATCCCGAACATTTTGAGCATGGCTCGTCTTCTCGGCGTGCCGGTGTTCCTGTGGTTGATTCTGTGGCCGGAGTTCGGTGGCCCCCAGAGCGCCGACTACTGGGCGCTGCTGGTCCTGGCCCTGAGCGGGGTCAGCGACTACCTGGACGGGAAGCTGGCGCGGCGCTGGAACCAGATCAGCAGCCTGGGCCGGATCCTCGATCCCGCCGCCGACCGGCTGTACATTCTCTCGACCCTTGTCGGTCTGACCTGGCGTGACATCCTGCCGCTGTGGATCACCGCAGCGCTGTTGGCGCGGGAACTCATGCTGCTGATCGCGGTCGGGCTGCTGAGCCGGCACGGCTACGGTCCGCCCCAGGTGAACTTCCTGGGGAAGGCAGCCACGTTCAACCTGATGTACGCCTTCCCTTTGCTCCTTCTCGGTGTCGGAGATGGCTGGCTGCATACTGTCGCTGCTATTTTCGGATGGGCGTTCGCCGGATGGGGTACAGCGCTCTACTGGTGGGCAGGAATCCTCTACGTGGTTCAGGTCCGTCGGATCATCAAGGCGGACGCCGTGGCCGACTGAGCTCGCCTGACCGGCAGCCCTGCCGGGGCCGGGCGCCCGGATGCGGGAACAGTGGGCGATCGGGACGGGTGAAGTCGGCAAGACCGTCGTCTCTTCAAGGAGGACGCTTCCGACATGAAGGCCGTCGTGATGGCCGGTGGCGAAGGCACTCGTCTTCGCCCCATGACGTCGAGCATGCCCAAGCCGCTGCTGCCTGTGGCCAATAGGCCGATCATGGAGCATGTGCTGCGGCTGCTGAAACGGCATGGTCTCAGCGAGACCGTAGTGACCGTTCAATTCCTTGCCTCGCTCGTCCGGAACTATTTTGGTGACGGAGAAGAGCTCGGCATGGAGCTCACCTATGCCAATGAGGAAAAGCCACTCGGAACTGCCGGCAGTGTGAAGAACGCTGAAGAGGCACTCAAGGACGATGCTTTCCTTGTCATCTCGGGTGACGCTCTGACCGACTTCGACCTCACTGAGCTGATCCGGTTCCACAAGGACAAGGGCGCGCTCGTCACCGTATGTCTCACGAGGGTCCCCAACCCGCTCGAGTTCGGTATCACCATCGTTGACGAGGACGGCAAGGTCGAGCGCTTCCTGGAGAAACCCACCTGGGGCCAGGTTTTCTCGGACACCGTCAACACCGGCATCTATGTGATGGAGCCCGAGGTCTTCGACTATGTCGAGCCCGATGTCTCCGTCGACTGGTCCGGTGATGTCTTCCCGCAGCTCATGAAGGAAGGCAAGCCGATCTACGGCTATGTCGCCGAGGGCTATTGGGAGGACGTCGGCACGCACGAGAGTTACGTCAAGGCCCAGGCCGACGTGCTCGAGGGCAAGGTCGAGGTGGAAATCGACGGCTTCGAGATCTCGCCAGGGGTGTGGGTCGCAGAAGGCGCCGAGGTCCATCCGGACGCCGTGTTGCGCGGACCGCTCTATATCGGCGACTACGCCAAGGTGGAAGCGGATGTGGAGATCCGCGAGCACACTGTCGTGGGGTCGAACGTCGTCGTCAAGAGCGGCGCGTTCCTGCACAAGGCCGTGGTGCACGACAACGTGTACATCGGGCAGCACAGCAATCTGCGCGGCTGTGTCATCGGCAAGAACACCGACATCATGCGGTCCGCCCGCATCGAGGACGGCGCCGTCATCGGGGACGAGTGCCTCGTCGGTGAGGAATCGATTGTTCAGGGGAATGTGCGGGTCTACCCGTTCAAGACGATCGAGGCCGGAGCCTTCGTCAACACATCGGTGATCTGGGAGTCCCGGGGACAGGCGCACCTGTTCGGCGCGCGCGGTGTCTCCGGGATCCTCAACGTCGAGATCACCCCGGAGCTCGCGGTACGGCTCGCCGGGGCGTACGCGACGACGCTGAAGAAGGGCTCCACGGTCACCACGGCCCGTGACCACTCCCGAGGGGCGCGGGCGCTCAAGCGCGCGGTCATCTCCGCCCTCCAGGCCAGCGCCATCGACGTACGGGACCTCGAGAACGTCCCGCTGCCGGTGGCCCGTCAGCAGACGGCCAGGGGCAGCGCAGGCGGGATCATGGTGCGTACGACGCCGGGTGTGCCCGACTCCGTGGACATCATGTTCTTCGACGAGCGGGGCGCCGACCTCTCCGCGGCGGGGCAGCGCAAGCTGGACCGCGTGTACGCGCGCCAGGAGTACCGCCGTGCGTTCCCCGGGGAGATCGGTGATCTGCGGTTCCCGTCCAGCGTCTTCGACTCCTACACCGGTTCGCTGCTGCGGGCGATGGACACCACGGGCATCAGCGAGGCCGGCCTCAAGGTGGTCGTGGACGCCTCCAACGGCAGCGCGGGACTGGTCCTGCCCAGCCTGCTGGGGCGGCTCGGCGTCGACTCGCTGACCATCAATCCGGGGCTGGACGAATCGCGGCCCACGGAGACCGCGGACGGCCGGCGCGCCGGACTCGTACGCCTCGGGGAGATCGTGGCATCCGCCCGCGCGGCGTTCGGTGTGCGCTTCGACCCCGTGGGGGAGCGGCTCTCGCTCGTGGACGAGCGAGGGCGGATCATCGAGGACGACCGGGCGCTGCTGGTCATGCTCGACCTGGTGGCGGCGGAGCGGCGCAGCGGCCGGGTGGCACTGCCGGTGACCACCACTCGTATCGCCGAGCAGGTGGCCGCGTACCACGGCACACAGGTGGAGTGGACCACCACCTCGCCCGACGACCTGACCAGGGTCGGCCGGGCGGACGGCACGATCTTCGGCGGCGACGGCCGGGGTGGCTTCATCATCCCGGAGTTCAGCAGTGTCTTCGACGGAGCCGCCGCGTTCGTCCGGCTGATCGGCCTGGTGGCGCGTACGCAGCTCACGCTCAGCCAGATCGACGCGCGGATCCCGCGGGCGCATGTGCTGCGCCGTGACCTGGCCACCCCCTGGGCGGTCAAGGGCCTGGTCATGCGGCATGTCGTCGAGGCTGCCGGGGACCGGTTCGTGGACACGACCGACGGCGTACGGGTCGTGGAGACCGACGGCCGGTGGGTGATGGTGCTGCCGGACCCGGCGGAGGCCGTGACCCACCTGTGGGCCGAGGGCCCTGACGACGCCTCGGCTCAGCAGCTGCTGGACGAGTGGTCCGCGGTCGTGGACGGCGCCGGGCGCTGATACCCCGATCCCACCGGCGCGCCCCGATTCGGCGCGCCGGTGGGGCCATTGGGAGACGGCACCGCCGACGTGCGACGATGTGCGGCATGTCGCAGCAGCGCCCCGATCGGAGCAACAACCGGCCCACGCCCCGCCCCGATGCCTCCATGTCGCTGCTGACCAATGTGACGGACCATGCCCTGGACGACGGGTACGCAGAGGCGGCCGCGCGCAAGGAGGAAGCAGGGGTACGAGGGCTGCCGCGTACCCTGCGGGCGAAGTTGGGCCTGGCCGCCGGCCTCGTCCTGGCCGCCGTGGTGGTGACCATCGGTGCCGCCCAGGCGCGGATAGCGGCGCCGACGCTGGCCAAGGAGCACGAAGAGCTCATCCGGCGGATCGAGAAGGGCACCGAGGAGGCGGACGACCTGCAAAAACGGGTCGACTCCCTGCGGTCCGACGTCGGCACGATGCAGCGTGACGCGCTCAGGAAGCACGGCGGGGACCGCGCGGAGCTGCTGGCGCTGCTCGCGGGCTCGACCAAGGTCAGTGGGCCGGGCGTGAAACTGGTCGTGGACGACGCGAAGGAAGCGCGCTCCGGAAGCGGCTCCAACCCGCGTGGCAGCAGCAGCTTCTCGGACACCGGCCGGGTGCGCGACCGCGATATGCAACGGATCGTCAACGGCCTTTGGGAGTCGGGGGCGGAGGCGATCGCCGTCAATGGGCAGCGCCTCACCTCCCTCTCGGCGATCAGGGCCGCGGGAGACGCCATACTGGTCGACAACAAGCCACTGGTGCCGCCGTACACGGTGCTGGCGGTGGGGGACGGGCAGCGGCTGAGCACCGCTTTCCAGGACAGCGCGGACGGGCAGTACCTGCACGTGCTGCAGGAGAACTACGGGATCCGCACCAGGATTTCCGCCGAGCAGACGGTCACGCTGCCGCCCGCGCCCAGTTTGATCGTACGTACAGCAAAGCCGCAGGCCGGTGCCGCGAAGGCGGACGGCGCCGACACAGGGAAGGGCACATCGTGATCGCCGTACTGGGCCTCATCGTGGGAGTCGTGGTCGGACTGGTGGTCCGACCCGTGGTGCCGACGGTGGTCGAGCCCTACCTGCCCATCGCTGTCGTCGCGGCACTGGACGCCGTCTTCGGCGGTCTGCGCGCGATGCTCGACGGCATCTTCGACGACAAGGTCTTCGTCGTCTCCTTCCTGTCCAATGTGGTCGTGGCCGCGCTCATCGTCTTCCTCGGTGACAAGCTGGGCGTGGGTGCCCAACTGTCCACCGGCGTCGTGGTGGTGCTCGGCATCCGGATCTTCTCCAACGCTGCCGCCATCCGACGGCACGTCTTCAGGGCGTGAGGCCGATGTCGACGGACGAGACACCACAGCCGGAACCGCAGCCCGGCCAGCGGCCGAGCCCCACGGGCCGTCGGCCCATGCCGCCCGAGCGCACGCCCGACCCGGCCGCGGCGGGGCAGGAGAGCGCCGCGGAGGGCGACGGGCAGGACCGGCCGATGACCGGGCGGCAGCGCCTGGTGGCGGGATTGTGGCCGCCGCGGCTGACCCGCGCCCAACTGATCGTCGCTCTGCTCCTGTTCATTCTCGGCCTCGGCCTGGCAATTCAGGTACGTTCCACCAGTGACAGCAGCGCGCTGCGCGGTGCGCGCCAGGAGGACCTGGTGCGCATCCTGGACGAACTGGACAACCGCTCACAACGTCTGACGGACGAACAGCGCAGGCTGGAAGGCCAGAAGACAGAGCTGGAGAACAGCTCGGACCAAGCCGAGGAGGCGCGTAAGCAGACCGTGGAGAAAGAACAGCAGCTCGGTGTGCTGGCCGGTACGGTCGCGGCGCAGGGCCCGGGCATCACTCTGACGATCGACGACTCCTCGCACTCGGTCGAGGCGGACAAGCTCCTGGACACCATCCAGGAGCTGCGGGCCGCGGGCGCGGAGGCCATTCAGATCAATGACGTACGTGTCGTCGCGGACACCTACCTCGCCGACGAGCGGGGCGGTGTCACGATCGACGGCAAGCGCGTCACGCAGCCGTACCGCTTCAAAGTGATCGGCAAGCCGCAGGATCTGGAGCCGGCGCTCAACATTCCCGGGGGAGTCGTACAGACCCTGGAGAAGGAGCAGGCCAAGGTATCCGTGACCCGTGAGGAGAAGATCGTCGTGGACGCCTTGCGAGAGGCGAAGCGGCCTGACTACGCTCGGTCGTCATCGCAGTGAGGCGGACACGTATGGCGACGGCCCAGGTAGGGCATGAGGTAGCGGGGGGTCGGCGCACCGTAGAGGTGTCGCGTGGTGGAAACTGTGTGGAGGCCACGGACGTTGACAGGATGTCCGGATCGGCCGGTGTGTGCATCGAGGGTTCGTCCTGCCCCACGGGCGGGTCTGTTTCGTTCAAGGGGAATCGCCCGTGAAGTTGTTTGCAAAGCTGTTCGGCAAGAGCGCCCGCCAGGAGGGCGGCAGCGGCTCGGCGCGGCATCGTGCCCCGCGCCAGTCCGGTGAGAACGCTCCGAACGGTCAGAGTGAGGAGCGCCCGCTCTTCCGCGACCAGGTCGGTGGTCCGGCCGGTGATAATTCCGGTGGCCACGGCGCTGGTTCTGTTGACCCCCACGCGACCGGCCGCATAGGTTTCGGGGAACCATCAACCTCAAGTACGGGTGGAGGGTTTGCCTTGCCGGTTTGTACGAGGTGTGGGCACCGTAACGCCGAGGCGAGCCGGTTCTGCTCCAACTGTGGTGCGCCGCTGCGCGCCGGAGCACAGGCCGAGCGCGCTTCCGAGACGACCTCGACCATCTCGATCTCGGGAATCGAGGCCTACGACGCGGAGGTGACGGGGCAGACCCCGACGCCCTCGCTGTCGCCCGAGGCCCAGGCGGCCGTGGACGCGCTGCCGATCGGCTCGGCGCTGCTGGTGGTGCGCCGGGGGCCGAACTCCGGCAGCCGGTTCCTGCTGGACGGCGAGCTGACCACGGCCGGCCGCCATCCGCAGAGCGACATCTTCCTGGACGATGTGACCGTCTCGCGCCGTCATGTGGAGTTCCGGCGCGGCCAGGACGGCGGCTTCACGGTCGCCGACGTGGGCAGCCTGAACGGCACGTACGTCAACCGTGAGCGGATCGACTCCGTCGCTCTGTCCAACGGCGACGAGGTGCAGATCGGCAAGTACCGGCTGGTCTTCTACGCGAGCCAGCGGGGCGTCGGTATCTGACCTGCCAGGGAAGGCACATGCACCACACACCGTCGGGCGGTGCCGGTTCTTCCGGCACCGCCGCCTCGGACGGCAAGCTGGTGAGCATCGGCACGGTGCTCAATCTGCTGCGCGAGGAGTTCCCCGAGGTCACCATCTCCAAGATCCGTTTTTTGGAGGCCGAGGGGCTCGTCGAGCCGAAGCGGACGCCGTCCGGGTACCGGAAATTCAGCCCGGAGGACGTCGAGCGGCTGGCGGCCATCCTGCGCATGCAGCGCGACCACTATCTGCCGCTGAAGGTGATCCGGGAGCATCTGGACGCCCTGGCGCGGGGCGAGCAGGTACAGGTGCCCGCCCCTGCGTCGCCCTCACGGGAGCTCCTGGACGGTGTCCAGGAGCCGGCCGTGGAGGGGCCGACGGCGGCCCGGATCGGGCGGGCCGAGCTGTTGGCCGCCGCCGAGGTGGAGGAGTCCGCGCTCGCCGACTGGGAGTCGTACGGGCTCATCACGGCGACCGCCGACGGCGGGTACGACATCGAGGCGGTCACGGTCGCCAAACTCATCGCGGATCTGGGCCGTTTCGGCCTGGAGCCGCGGCATCTGCGTGCCGTGAAGGCCGCCGCCGAGCGTGAGGCGGGCCTGGTCGAACAGGTGGTCGCGCCGCTGCGCAGGCACCGCAATCCGCAGACCAGGGCCCATGCGGAGGCCACCGCCCGGGAGCTGGCGACGCTGTCCGTACGGCTGCATGCTGCACTGGTCCAGGCGGCGCTGCGGGTCCGGTCGCACTGAGCAATGGGGTGCCCGACTACCCAAACCGGCCGGGCACGTCCTAGGGTTGCTGTGTGAACGAGCTCGACGTCGTGGGTGTCCGGGTGGAAATGCCTTCCAACCAACCGATCGTGCTCCTGCGCGAAGTGGGAGGCGACCGCTACCTGCCCATTTGGATCGGGCCGGGGGAGGCCACCGCCATCGCTTTCGCCCAGCAGGGCATGGCCCCTGCCAGGCCGCTGACGCACGACCTGTTCAAGGACGTGCTGGAGGCGGTGGGCCAGGAGCTGACCCAGGTCCGGATCACGGATCTGCGGGAGGGGGTCTTCTATGCGGAGCTGGTCTTCGCCAGTGGGGTGGAGGTCAGCGCGCGTCCGTCGGACGCCATAGCGCTGGCGCTGCGCACCGGGACCCCGATCTACGGGACCGACGGTGTGCTGGACGACGCGGGCATCGCCATCCCGGACGAGCAGGAGGACGAGGTGGAGAAGTTCCGCGAGTTCCTCGACCAGATCTCGCCCGAGGACTTCGGCACCAACAGTCAGTGAGCCGCTAGGCAGGGCTTGCGGTCGGCAGCGCTCGGGCCATTCGATCAGCCTTTCCCCGCGCGAGGGCACGGGAAACCACTCGCAGGGTGATTATCACTCGGCGTGGCGAGCGCGGCGATCGTTGACGCACCCCGAGTGACTGCATACCGTCGATAAGGCAGGTCCCGTCCGGGACGTGGAGGACGGAGGTCGGCGTGGGAATCACCGGCGACGGTATGGCGGCGGGAGGGGCTTTGCCGCTCCACAATGGCGCAGCGAACCGTACCCCGGCACACACCGCCGCGACGTCGGGGGACCGTGGCACGGACACCATCGGCTATCGCGGTCCGACGGCGTGTGCGGCGGCGGGCATCACCTACCGACAGCTCGACTACTGGGCCCGTACGGGCCTGGTGGAGCCGAGCGTGCGGCCGGCGTACGGCTCGGGCACCCAGCGGCTCTACAGCTTCCGGGACGTCGTCGTACTCAAGATCGTGAAGCGGCTGCTGGACACCGGGGTGTCGCTGCAGAACATCCGCACCGCCGTGCAGCACCTGCGTTCGCGGGGGCTGGCGGACCTGGCGCAGATGACGCTGATGAGCGACGGCGCGACGGTGTACGAGTGCACCTCGCCCGACGAGGTCGTGGATCTGCTCCAGGGCGGCCAGGGGGTCTTCGGCATCGCGGTCGGCGTGGTGTGGCGGGACGTGGAGGGCGCGCTCTCACAGCTCCACGGGGAGCGGGTGGAGACCGGCGAGACGCTCGTCGGGCACAACCCGCACGACGAGCTGGCCCGGCGCCGCAACCGCGCGGGCTGAGCCGCCGGAGAAGGCCGGCGGCCCGGCGCGGGGCCGATTGTCAGTGGCGTAGGGCAGCATCGGTGATGTGAGACGTGCGCCGACGATCCTGCATCTGGACATGGATGCGTTCTTCGCGGCCGCCGAGCAGGCGGCCAAGCCGAGTCTGCGGGGCAAACCCGTGGTCGTCGGCGGAATCGGGCCGCGTGGCGTCGTCTCCACGGCCTCTTACGAGGCGCGGGTCTTCGGGGTGCGCTCGGCGATGCCCACCGCACAGGCGCGCCGGCTGTGCCCCAACGCCGCCTATCTGACGCCCCGCTTCGGGGTGTACCGAGAGGTCAGCGAGGCGGTGATGGAGCTGCTGCACGCGCTCTCGCCGCTGGTGCAGCCGCTGAGCCTGGACGAGGCCTTCGTGGACCTGGAGGCGGGCGGCGTCGCGGCGGACAGCCGGACCGCGCGCGCCGTGGGGGAGAAGCTGCGCCGGGACATCCGGCGCACCACCGGGCTGACCGGGTCGGTGGGCCTGGCCGGCGCGAAGATGCTGGCGAAGATCGCCTCCGAGCAGGCCAAGCCGGACGGGCTGGTGGTCATCGAGCCCGGTACCGAGCGGGAGCTGCTGGGGCCCATGCCAGTGCGTACGCTGCCGGGCGTGGGGCCGGCCACCGCCGAGGCGCTGCGCCGGGCGGGGATCCACACGGTCCAGGAGACGGCGGAGGCGGGCGAGGCGGAGCTCGTACGGCTGCTGGGCAAGGCGCACGGCTCCGGGCTGTACGAGATGGCGCTGGGGCGCGACGAGCGGCCCGTGGTGGCCGACCGGGACGCGAAATCGGTGTCGGTGGAGGACACCTTCGCGGTGGACCTGACGGACCGGACGCGGGTGCGGGCCGAAGTGGAGCGGCTGGCGGACCGGTGCGTACAGCGGCTGCGGGCGGCGGGGCGGTCGGGCCGTACCGTCGTGATCAAGGTGCGGAACTACGACTTCTCGACGCTGACCCGCTCCGAGACGCTGCGCGGGCCGACCGACGACCCCGCGGTGGTGCGGGAGGCGGCGGCCCGGCTGCTGGAGACGGTGGACACCACGGGCGGGGTGCGGCTGCTGGGCGTCGGCGTCAGCGGGCTGGCGGACTTCACGCAGGAGGACCTCTTCGCGCAGCTGGCGGCGGAGCGGGCGGCCGGGGAGGCGGCGGAGAAGGCCGTGGTCGAGACCGCCGCTGTGGAGCCTCAGGCGGCCGAGGAGCGGCCGCGCAGGTGGCTTCCGGGGCTGGATGTGGTGCACGAGGAGTACGGGGCAGGGTGGGTGCAGGGGAGCGGTGTGGGGAGGGTGACGGTGCGCTTCGAGCAGCCCTGGTCGGCCCCTGGGCGGGTGCGGACCTTCCCGGTGGAGGATCCCGCGCTGCGGCCGGGCGATCCGCTGCCGCTGATGGGCGGGGACCGTCCGGGGCGCGGTCAGTCCTCCGAGCCCGCTATCCGGCCGAATTCGGAGTCGGCGGAGGTGTCGGGTCCGGAGTCCGGGGTGGAGATATCCAGCCGGTAGTGGTGGTAGAGCTGGAGTTCCTGCTCGGGGGAGAGATGGCGGCCCACGCCGAAGTCCGGGGCGTCCTTGATCAGCTTCCGGTCGTAGGGGACGCGCAGGCCCTCGTCGCCCAGTTCGCTGGGTTCCAGAGGGACGAAGGCGTCACGGCTGAAGAGGCCAGTACGGACGGCGGCCCATTCCGGTTCGCCGGTGGCGTCGTCGAGGTAGACCTCGTCGACAGTGCCGATCTTGGCGCCGTTTCGGTCGAACGCCTTGCGGCCGATCAGACTCCGGGGATCGATATCGGTCTGCACGGTCCCTCCAACTGGTCGCAACTGCCCTGTGACAACTACGAAACGGCACATTTCATGCCCCGGCCACTCGAGGAAACGTCAAGAGGTGCGCTGGTAGGCTGGCCGATGGCTGCAGACCCCATGCGGGAGAGTCCTCCGACGATGCCGTCGGGGGCGCCGAAGGAGCAAATCCTCCCCGGAATCTCTCAGGCACATGTACCGCATGGACGAGGTCACTCTGGAAAGCAGGGCGGGCCACGGTCGGGCACAGCGCCGGAACCCTTCCTCACCGACGGTGAAAGTCGGCCTGCCGTGTGCGGGGCCGGTGAAGCTCTCAGGTTGAGATGACAGAGGGGGAGGCCGTCCGGGCACCCGCGCCGTGGTGCCCCTCGCAGGTCGCGACGACCAGGAGGCCCCCGCAGATGACCACCGATCGCATCTCCTTGACCGAGCTGGAGCAGGGCACACCCTTTGAGCAGCGTCATATCGGTCCCGACCACGAGGCGCAGGCGAAGATGCTCGCGCATGTCGGTTTCGGGTCGCTGGACGAGCTGACCACCGCCGCCGTACCCGATGTGATCAAGAGCGCGGAGGCGCTGGCGCTGCCGCAGGCCCGTACGGAGGCCGAGGTCCTCCAGGAGCTGCGGGAGCTGGCGGACCGCAACCAGGTGCTCGCGCCGATGATCGGGCTCGGCTACTACGGCACGTTCACGCCGCCGGTGATTTTGCGCAATGTGATGGAGAACCCCGCCTGGTACACGGCGTACACGCCCTACCAGCCGGAGATCTCGCAGGGCCGGCTGGAGGCCCTGCTCAATTTCCAGACCGTGGTCGCCGACCTGACGGGGCTGCCGACCTCCGGCGCCTCGCTGCTGGACGAGGGCACCGCCGCCGCCGAGGCGATGGCGCTCTCCCGGCGGGTCGGGAAGGTCAAGCAGGGCGTTTTTGTCGTTGATGCCGATTGTCTGCCGCAGACCATTGCCGTGATCCAGACGCGTGCCGAGCCCACCGGCGTCGAGGTGGTGGTCGCGGATCTGGCCCAGGGCATTCCCGCCGAGGTCGCCGAGCGCGGCGTGTTCGGCGTGCTGCTGCAGTACCCGGGCGCCTCCGGTGCCGTACGCGACCCGCGGGCCGTCATCGAGCAGGCGCACGAGCTGGGCGCGGTGGTCACCGTCGCCGCCGACCTGCTCGCGCTGACCGTGCTGACCTCGCCCGGTGAGCTGGGCGCGGACATCGCGGTGGGTACGACGCAACGTTTCGGCGTACCGATGGGCTTCGGTGGCCCGCACGCCGGATTCATGGCCGTACGCGAGGCCTTCGCGCGCAGCCTGCCGGGCAGGCTGGTGGGCGTGTCGGTGGACGCCGACGGCAACAAGGCGTACCGCCTCGCACTGCAGACGCGCGAGCAGCACATCCGCCGGGAGAAGGCCACCAGCAACATCTGCACCGCGCAGGTGCTGCTCGCGGTGATGGCCGGGATGTACGCGGTCTACCACGGCCCCGAGGGCCTGCGCACCATCGCCCGCCGTACCCACCGCTACGCCGCGATCCTGGCCCAGGGGCTGCGCGCGGGCGGCGTGGAGGTCGTGCACGGCGCGTACTTCGACACGCTGACCGTGCGCGTGCCGGGCCGGGCCGCCGAGATCGTGGCCGCGGCGCGGGAGGCCGGGGTGAACCTGCGCCAGGTGGACGCCGACCTGGTGGGCATCGCCTGCGACGAGACCACGGGGCGGGCCCAACTGGCCGCCGTGTGGGGTGCCTTCGGAGTCCGCGGCGACGTCGAGGAACTGGACGCCCGGACCGGTGACGCGCTGCCCGAGGGCCTGCTGCGCGCCGACGACTACCTGACCCACCCCGTCTTCCACCAGCACCGCTCCGAGACGGCGATGCTGCGCTACCTGCGCACGCTCTCCGACAAGGACTACGCGCTGGACCGCGGCATGATCCCGCTGGGCTCGTGCACGATGAAGCTCAACGCCACCACCGAGATGGAGCCGGTCACCTGGCCCGAGTTCGGGCAGCTGCACCCCTTCGCGCCCGTCGAGCAGGCGCAGGGCTACCTGACACTGATCCACGAGCTGGAGGAGCGGCTGGCGACGGTCACCGGCTACGACAAGGTCTCCATCCAGCCCAACGCCGGGTCGCAGGGCGAGCTGGCCGGACTGCTGGCGGTGCGGGCCTACCACCGGGCCAACGGCGACGAGCAGCGCACGGTCTGCCTGATCCCGTCCTCCGCGCACGGCACCAACGCCGCGAGCGCCGTCATGGCCGGCATGAAGGTCGTCGTCGTCAAGACCGGCGAGGACGGCGAGGTCGACACCGACGACCTGCACGCCAAGATCGAGAAGCACCGCGAGGAACTGGCGGTGCTGATGGTGACCTACCCCTCCACGCACGGCGTCTTCGAGGAGCACATCACCCAGATCTGCGCGACGGTGCACGAGGCGGGCGGCCAGGTGTACGTGGACGGCGCCAACCTCAACGCGCTGGTCGGGCTCGCCGAGCCGGGCAAGTTCGGCGGCGACGTCTCGCACCTGAACCTGCACAAGACCTTCTGCATCCCGCACGGCGGCGGCGGCCCCGGCGTCGGCCCGGTAGGCGTGCGCGCGCACCTGGCGCCGTACCTCCCCAACCACCCGCTGCAGCCCACGGCGGGCCCGGAGACGGGCGTGGGGCCCATCTCGGCGGCGCCGTGGGGCTCGGCCGGGATCCTGCCCATCTCGTGGGCGTACGTACGGCTCATGGGCGGTGAGGGCCTCAAGCGCGCCACCCAGGCCGCGGTGCTCAGCGCCAACTACATCGCCAAGCGCCTGGAGCCGCACTACCCCGTGCTCTACACCGGCCCCGGCGGCCTGGTGGCGCACGAGTGCATCATCGACGTCCGGCCGCTGACCAAGGCGACCGGGGTGAGCATCGACGATGTCGCCAAGCGCCTGATCGACTACGGCTTCCACGCGCCGACCATGTCCTTCCCGGTGGCCGGCACGCTGATGATCGAGCCGACCGAGAGCGAAGACCTGACAGAGATCGACCGGTTCTGCGACGCGATGATCGCGATCCGTGGTGAAATCGAGAAGGTCGGCTCGGGGGAGTGGGACAAGGACGACAACCCGCTGCGCAACGCCCCGCACACCGCCGGCATTCTCGGCGGCGAGTGGGAGCACCCCTACAGCCGCCAGGAAGCGGTCTTCCCGGCCGGTGTGGAGGCCTCGGAGAAGTACTGGTCGCCGGTGCGCCGTATCGACGGTGCCTTCGGCGACCGTAACCTCGTCTGCTCCTGCCCCCCGCTGGAGGAGTACGACGGCTGACAAACCGTCACAACGTGAAGGGCCCTCGGCAGTTGCGCCGGGGGCCCTGTTTTTTCTTGCGACTTTGTCAGGTCTTTCCTGTTACTCCGTCATGTCGCCCTTGATCCGGCTGCCCTTGGAGGGTCAGGCGGCGGTGACGACCTGTGCCGTGTCCAGCGGCCGGTGCGGAGCGATGACCTGACCGTTGGGCAGGAGCTCGCCGGTGTCCTCGAAGAGAAGGACGCCGTTGCACAGCAGGCTCCAACCCTGCTCCGGGTGGTGCGCCACGAGGTGGGCGGCCTCCCGGTCTGCGGATTCGGCTGTCGGGCACGGCGGCTGGTGCTGGCACATGGATGTTGTCTTTCGCTGCGGAGTGGTGTGAGTCGTAAGGCGGCTCGACGGGCTCGATGAGATGGTCATGCCGCTTCCCCCGTTCGGTCAGTAAGTAGGTCGCTCCCAGTGTTGCCCCACGGGCGTGATTCCGCAGGGATTTAGCAGCAGCGGTACTCACTAGATGATGACGCATCACCCGTGCGGGCGGTTGCCCTCAACCGCACCGGCTATGAAGGGGGTTGGGGGTGGCCCTAGTGGACTAATCCGCGCGGGTGAGCACAGCAGAGCGCCCCGCGGCCGGGTGTGGTCGCGGGGCACGCTCCTGCGAGGCGTGGTGCGCCGTCCGCCGGTCCGACGCGCTGTGCCGGCGCGTCGGCGGCTGGATCAGGCCGGCGAGCCGAGCAGTGGGGCCGGGGAGAGGCGGAGGGTCAGCCGGGGCAGCAGATCGGCGACGCGGTGCGGGCGGTGCGCGGCGATGCCGGGCGGGGCCGGTGCCAGGGGGACCAGGAGGTCGCCCGGTTCGGGCAGGCCCTCGGCGCCGTCCGTGGTGATGTCCTGATGGAGCCACAGAGTGATCATGTAGAGCTCCGGCACGGACAGCAGCCGTGGCTGGTACGCCACGGGGAGCGACTCGGCCTGGCGCAGCGCACGCTCGGTGGACGTGACGTAGGGGCCCTCGCAGAAGTGCGAGAACGTCCAGCCGTCGGCGGTGAGCATCGCCTCGGCGGTGGCCACGGCGCGCTCCCCGCTGCGGATCAGGAAGCGCCACCCGGTCAGGCGGGTGCGGGGCGGGCCGCCGGTGCGGCCGACGCCGTCCAATACGTGGACCGGAAGCGGGTGTTCGGGGCTCAGGGGACCCTGTTGGACGCTGAGGGCGGGGGTACGGACCTCGCGTACGGCGGTGGGGGAACCGAGAGCGGCGAGGACGCTGCGCAGGGCGGGCGCGGGGGCAGGGGGGACATGCAGCGGCATGGTGGGTCGCCTCTCACTTGGGAGACACGGTGGTGCTGGGCAAGTGCGGACGGCGCTGTCAGCGGGACGGGGTCAGAGCATGGCCGGCCGGGGCTGCGGCCCGACGGGGGGTCAGGCGCTGTGCCTCAGCACCGGTAGAACACCGCATCGCTGGGCGCCAACTCTCTGCCTCGTATCGCGGAGTTTATACGACGCATGTTCAGACAGTGTTTCCGCTAGCCGTCGGTGATATTTCTGGCAAGGCGGATTCCGGACCGACCGCGCGGCCGGTTTCACCGTATATGCGCATGGCTTCGCGCCACTACCTCCGATTTCCTTCCGGGCGCGGTAGGCCGGAACACGTCGATCGACTTCAGAAGGACCATGCAGAGGGTAATCGCCCAGGCAGTATGCCCATGGAACGTGCCGCCAAGTGTGTCACTTCAGCCTATCCGCCCGGCGGCCTGCGGCAGGCGTTATCGATCAGATTGACGGGGCATCATCGACCGTAGCGTCTTCCCCCGGCCGCGCCGGGGTGGCCCATGCGGCCCGTGGCCGCGGGCCGTCCAGTCGAGGAGGGGCGGTTCGATGGGGGAGAAGGTCGCCGGGGGCGGATTCGATCTCGCCGACCGGCAACGTTATCGAAGAAAGCTTCACGAGTGTCTGGCGGGATTGCGCAGGCTCTTGGAAGAGAAGCGCTTCGACCGGCCCAAGAATCTGGTGGGGCTGGAGATCGAATTGAACCTTGCCGATGCCCACGGTATGCCCCGGATGATGAACTCGCAGGTGCTCGAACGCATCGCGAGCAGGGATTTTCAGACCGAGCTGGCACAGTGCAATCTTGAGGTCAATATCATGCCGCACCGACTGGGCGGCAGAGTTTTGGACCAGCTCGCGGAAGAACTCCGAACGGGCCTTGCCTATGCGGACCGCAAAGCGCGCGAGGTGGCGGCGCGGATCGTCATGATCGGAATTCTGCCGACCCTGCGGGCCGCGGACCTGGTCTCCGCCAACCTCTCCGAGGTCGACCGCTACATGCTGCTCAACGACCAGATAAGGGCCGCCAGGGGCGAGGACTTCGCCATCGACATCCAGGGCGTGGAACGGCTGGTCACCACCTCGACGTCGATCGCGCCCGAAGCCGCCTGTACCTCGGTGCAACTGCACCTGCAGGTGACGCCGAACCGGTTCGCCGCCGTGTGGAACGCGGCGCAGGCGGTGGCCGCCGTACAGGTCGCGGTGGGCGCCAACTCCCCCTTCCTCTTCGGCCGCGAGCTGTGGCGCGAGTCGCGCCCGCCGCTGTTCCAGCAGGCCACCGACACCCGGCCGCCGGAACTCCAGGCGCAAGGGGTACGGCCGCGCACCTGGTTCGGCGAGCGCTGGGTGGAGTCGGCGCAGGACCTCTTCGAGGAGAACCTGCGCTTCTTCCCGCCGCTGCTGCCGATCTGCAACGAGGAGGAGCCGCTGCGGGTCCTGGACGAGGGCGGGGTGCCGGCCCTCGCGGAACTGGTGCTGCACAACGGCACGGTCTACCGATGGAACCGCCCGGTGTACGCGGTGGCCGACGGCGTACCGCACCTCAGGGTCGAGAACCGGGTGCTGCCCGCCGGACCCACCGTCACCGACGTCATCGCCAACACCGCCTTCTACTACGGACTCGTGCGGGCGCTGGCGGACGAGAGCCGGCCGGTGTGGTCCCGGATGCCCTTCGCCGCCGCGGCCCGCAACTTCGACGCCGCCTGCCGCCACGGCATCGAGGCCACGCTCCACTGGCCCCGCTCCGGCCGCTCCGGCGGCATCGCGGAGGTGTCCGCCGTACGGCTCGTACGGCAGGAACTGCTGCCGCTGGCCGCCGCGGGGCTGGACGCCTGGGGCGTGGAACCGGCGGACCGGGACCGCTATCTCGGCGTCATCGACGAGCGCTGCCGGCTGCGGGTCAACGGCGCGTCCTGGCAGGCCGCCGCCTACCACCGGGCGCTGAAGGAGGGACTGGACCGGGATGCGGCGCTGGCGGCGATGACCCGGCGCTATGCCGAGTTGATGCAGGGCGGGGAGCCGGTGCACGCGTGGGCGGCGTACGGCTGAGAGCGGAGGGGGACCGAGAGCGGAGGGAGACGCATGCCACGGTGAGGGGCCTCGTACGATCGGCCTGTCGCGCGCGATCTTCGTAACCGTCTTCGGAACGCTGGCGGGGCAGCGGCGGCGAAGCGGCGCAAGCGCGGAACTGGAGGCAGGTGTGCGGTCGAGGACGGGCCCGGTGGCGAACGGGGAATTCCCTGGTCAGGGGATGGACGAAGGGCTCGGTACGGGGGCGGGCGAGCGGCTTTCGCGCGGGGTGCTGCGCAGCGAGACGGCCCTGGTGCTCGCGCTGTCGCTCGGCGCGAGCGGGGTGTCGGCGCTCATCAGCTTCATCGGCTCGCTGACCAAACCGGGCGGGCTCAAGGACCAGGCGGCCCTGCTCAACGGCTCGCACGCGCCGGGGCGGCCCTGGCTCGACCTGGCCTGGCAGCTCTTCGGGATCGCCACCGCATTGGTGCCGGTGGCACTGGTGGCGCACCTGCTGCTGCGGGAGCGCGTCGGCGGGCTGCGCGCCGTGGGGTTCGACAGGCGGCGGCCGGGCTTCGACCTGGGGTGGGGCGTGGCGGTCGCGGCGGCCATCGGGGGCAGCGGGCTGCTGCTGTACCTGGGGGCGCGGGCGGCCGGGTTCAATCTGACGGTGGTGCCGGAAGCGCTGCCCGATGTGTGGTGGAAAATCCCGGTGCTGATCGCCTCGGCCGTACAGAACGCGGTCCTGGAGGAGGTCATCGTCGTCGGTTATCTGCTGCGCCGGCTGGGGCAGTTGGGGTGGACGCCGATGGCGGCACTGGCGGCGAGTTCGGTGCTGCGCGGCTCGTACCACCTCTATCAGGGCATCGGCGGCTTCTTCGGCAACATGGTCATGGGCGTGATCTTCGTGCTGCTGTACCGGCGTTGGGGGCGGGTCGGACCGCTGGTCGCGGCGCACGCGCTCATCGACATCGTGGCGTTCGTGGGCTACGCGCTGCTCGCGGGCAAGGTGGGCTGGCTGCCGACGGTCTGACCCGCCCCGGGGCTTCGTGGGCGGAGTTTCGCAGCGGTAACGATCAGCCGGTGGCGAGGAGTTCGCCGTCGATGACGGTGACGGCGCTGCCGGTCAGCAGCGTGCGGTCGCCGCGCAGTGCGGTGCGTACGAAACCGGTACGGGCGCCGCCCTGCAGGCCGGTGAGTTCGTCGCGGCCGAGCCGGGCGGACCAGAAGGGGGCGAGCGCGGTGTGCGCGCTGCCCGTCACCGGGTCCTCGTCGATCCCCGCGCCGGGGAAGAAACCGCGGGTCACGAAGTCGTAGCCGCCGTCGGGGTCTTCGGCGGGGGCGGTGGCGATGACGCCCCGCGCGTCGTGCCGGGCCAGCGCCCGGAAGTCGGGGGCCAGATTTCGTACGGTCTTCTCGTCGGCGAACTCGACCAGCGTGTCGCCGACGTTGGTCCCGGTGTCGTGGACGGAGAGGGGCTCGGCGCCCAGGGCCTCGGTCAGCGACCGCTTGATCGCGATGCGGGTCAGCGGGGCGGTCGGGAAGTCCATGGTGATGGATGAGGCGGCAGGGGCTGCCGTGGTGGCGCTTGCCGTGCCGCTCGGGGCAGCGGGGTCCGTACGGGCTGTCGTCGTCAGTACGCCACTGCGGGTGGCGAAGCGGACCGTGCCGGTGGCCGTACCCGTGGAGTGCAGCACATGCGCGGTGGCCAGAGTGGCATGGCCGCACAGATTGACCTCGACGGCCGGGGTGAGCCACCGCAGCGCCCAGTCGGCCTCGCCGCCCTCGGGGAGAGGGTGCGCGAAGGCGGTCTCGGAGAGGTTGACCTCGGCGGCGACCTGCTGGAGCCAGGCGTCGTCGGGGAAGGACCCGGAGTCCAGGAGCACGACGCCCGCGGGGTTGCCGGCGAAGGGGCGGTCGGTGAACGCGTCGACGATACGGATTCTCATGGCGCGAGCGTAGGGGTGCGGCGAGGCCACTGGCCAAGGCCAATCCTTGGATATTGGCCTCATTTTTCGAGAATTGGATCGGGGGGTAGGGGGGGCGGGTCGGGGAGTGCGGGCGGACGTGTGGAAGGGGTGTGTCCTTGGGGTGGGTTGGGGGAGACGCGTGGACTCGGTTCGCTGGGACGGGATGCAGGTCTCAGAGGTCGTGTGCGACGGGTGGCGTTCGAGAGAGTGACGGCTTGTTCGTGGCGGATCGCCGAGGGGGAGAGCTGATCCCGCATTAGGCTCCGTTCGAGCAGAACGGGGGACGGTGATGGAACGGTGGCCTGAGGGTCCCGCCGCTGATCCGGAAGCGGCGCGGGAGCGGTACGACTCCGACATGCGGGCGGTGCGCGGGGCGCTGCGAGAGGCGATCAGGGCAGACCCGCCCGACGCGCACTTCGGTCTGGGGATCGTTGTCGTCGCGAGTGTGATCGTGGGCTTGTTCGCGGGGCCGGCCGCTGGTGCCCTCGTAGCTGGAGCCTTCGCCGCTCTGTTCCTTGTTGCTCTGGTGGTCATGTTCCTTCGGGGCATTCGAGGTCTGGACGCGGGACTCCGGGCCTATCTCTTCACCTTTGGGTGGGCGAAGGGGATCTAGGAGCTGCTCGGTGCGCCAGATGATGAGGCCGATAGCCCTCGACGATGCGTCGGCGGTCTCGGCGATCGCCTGTCGCATCGTCTCCACCACAGCCGCGTCGATCTGGCCGACGGGCTGCATCTGTTCGGCCGACCGGCCATGTGCCAGCCCGACCAGCCCTTGCTGCTGGTATCGCTGGCGCCGCTGCTTGATGCCGTCGGCCGACACCTGATGCCCGGCCGTCATCAGCTCGGCAGTCTTGGCCCGTTCGCGCTCGGCCAGCGAGTGCCGGTTCGGATCGAACTCCGGCTGCGGCCCTGTCCCTTGCACAGCATCCGGCGACAGGCCGTGCAGGACCTCCAGGATGTGCCCGTTCCGCCGGCGGGCCTGCCTAGCAGCAGCCTCGGGGAACTCTGCGATCCGGGAGGTGGGCGGCACTCGCCTCTTCCCGGGCACCGGTCAACTCCGCCGGCCAAGTGCACGATCGTGCGTGGCGCCAACAAGTCGGCCGTATGTCCGCAGCTTTGACCTTCGATGAGACGAGCTGCGATCCGCCGGCGTTCGGTGGGATTCGCTCAAGGTCCGGTACGGCAGGGCGCTGGGGCGGCGTCTCGGAGGGGTTGTCGGGCGAGCTATTGCGATATATCGTTGAGGTGTCGTGATAGATCAACGATGTGAGGAGCGTAATGATGTACTCGCATGGACATGAGCGTTGGGGAGCCGGGCGTCGTGGTGGCCGGGGGGAATTCGAGGGGCGGGGGGAAGGGCGCCGTGCTGCGTTCGGGCCGTTCGGGCCGCCGTTTGGCGGGCCGCCCTTCGGTGGTGGTCGCGGGCGGGGTGGGCCGCGGGGGAGGGCGCGCCGCGGTGACGTACGCGCGTCCATCCTGGCGCTGCTCACGGACCGCCCGATGCACGGCTACGAGATGATCCGCGAGATCGCCGAGCGCAGTGGCGGGGCGTGGAAGCCGAGCCCCGGTTCCGTCTACCCGACCCTTCAGCTCCTGGAGGACGAGGGGCTGATCAGCAGCGCGAGCGAGGGTGGTAAGAAGCTCTTCTCGCTCACTGATGAGGGGCGTACGGAGGCCGAGGCCGGTCCGGACGCGCCCTGGGAGGACGCCGGACGGGGCGTGGACTGGGAGGCCATGAACGAGATCCGCAAGGCGGGTGGCGGCCTGGTCGAGGCGTTCCGGCAGGTGTGGGCCACCGGCACTCCCGAGCAGCGGGAGAAGGCCGTCGCGGTGGTCAACAAGGCCCGCAAGGAGCTGTACTTGATCCTCGCCGAGGATGAGTGAGCCGCGGCCGCGCGCCGCGGGTGTGAGATCGAGGGCCGTGACCTGGGTATTGCCCGGTCACGGCCCTCTCGTCGTGCGTGGTCAGGTGACCAGTGCGGCGAGGTTGCGCAGCGATTCGTCGAGGGCGGTGCCCGCCGAGTCCTTGAGTTTGCCGGCCATCAGGGATACGGCGGGGCCCGTGAACACCCCGTCGATGCGGACCGTCGTCGCCGTGCCGTGCGGCGTCAGCTCGTAGCGCATGCCGAGGCTGACGCCCATCGGGCCCTTGCCCTTGAGGTCGAGCAGGCGGCCGGGCTCCAGGGCCGCCACCGTCCAGTTCACCTCGGCGGGGAAGCCCATCAGCTTCATGTTCTCCTCGTAGCCGGCGCCGACTTCGAGGGTGCTGGGGCCGCCGTGCGGGAAGCCGGTGTGGGTGGCGTTCCACTGACCGTACGCAGCGAAGTCGGTCAGCCGGTCCCACAGCTTCTCGGCCGGTGCCTCGATACGGGCCTGGGCGGTGACTTCGGCCATGCGGGCATCCCTTCGTGGCGGTTCTCGGCGGTGGCTCCGGTGCCGCGGAACGTAGCCGTAAGGGGGCGAAGGTTCAATACTGATGGGCCGTCAGGTTCATGCAGAGGCGGGCCCGGGGCAGACGGGTGAGCAGGCGGTCGACATGCTCGCGGCGCAGCCCGTGCGCGGGGTCGACCGGGATCAGCAGCCGGTCGGAGCGCCAGCGGGACTGCCGCAGCAGGCTGTCGGGGATCACATCGTCGACCCAGGCGAAG
Source organism: Streptomyces sp. UF-297 (assembly GCF_058245575.1). NCBI lineage: Bacteria > Bacillati > Actinomycetota > Actinomycetes > Kitasatosporales > Streptomycetaceae > Streptomyces > Streptomyces sp. UF-297. The sequence goes on from NZ_JBSIBZ010000100.1 coordinate 21,930, forward strand.
GGGCGGCCGGCGGCGAAGCGCAGCAGCGGGGCCCACTTGCGGCCCAAGAGGGACTCGGGGCCGGGCAGTTGAGGGTCGTCCGGACGGCTGCGGTAGCCGGTGAACTCCACGACCGGCAGCGCGGGGAGTTTCAGTATGGGTGCGATATGGGTGTTCGCGTGGTGCTCCCAGGTGGAGGCCCAGGTGAGCTCGTAGGTCTCCGACAGCTCGCGCAGCCAGTCGCCGTGGTCGGTGGAGAGCAGCACGGTGAAGTCGAGCAGGTTGTGCGCGGTGAAGCCGGGGGTGGGCAGCACCGGGTTCAGGACACCGTCGATGTCCAGGAACAGTAGGGGTCGAGTGGCCATCGGACTCCTTGGCCGCGAAGCGGGTGGGGCCCGCGGGGTGCGGCGGGGCGGGTGGGGGAGGTGGATGGGACGGTTGCCTGGGAGGGACGTGGGGTGGGGCGACGGCGGTTGCGTACGGGGCGTGAATGGCCTGATCACGCGCCCCTGGGGCGGAGTGTGCTCCCTCGGACGGGGCGGTGTGTGCTCCCTCGGAATCCCCGCCGGTTTCTCCTCGGGTTCCCCTGGTTTCCCGTCGAATCCCTCTGGGCTCGCCCCTGTGTTCCGTCGGCTCTTTCCTCGGCCCAGCACACGGTCTCTCGTCCGCAAGGATGAGATTTCCTCCGCCGGTGCCCAACCACGGTGGGATGCGCAAATGCTTCCCGCCGGGGATGTTCCAGGCGCGGGAGGCTGGTGGGGTGGGGTGTGTGCAAAACCGTACTGCGTACAACAGTGGAGCGGGTCCTGCCCAGGAGGACCTCGATGCGCAGCTCACCGTAGAGCTGGCGTCGGTGGTCTCCGCTGCGCGCAGACGGGCCACGCGTGACGGGGACCGGCAGGTGGACACCGCGCATCTGCTGCACGGGCTGCTGGAATCGGACCCCGCGGTCCGCGAGGCGTTCGACGGCGGAGGGCCGCAGGTCGCGCGGCTGCTCGGCTATCTCGTACAGCGCAGTATCGGCTACGGCCTCCAGTGGCACGGCACCGTCGAGGATTCCGGTGCGGTGCCGATGGTGGGCGAGGGCGGCGTACCGGGGTGGTCGCCCGCCGCGGCCGCGGCCCTGGACGGCGCGCTGGACCGCGCCCATGCCCGCTATGCCACCCGCGCAGGCTGCCTCGATCTGCTCGCCGCGCTGGTGGACGACCCGGAGTCGCGGGCGGTCGCCGTGCTGCGGCGGGCCTCCGTGGATACGGCGGCGCTGGCCGAACGGCTCGATGGAGAGCGTGGCGGCGAGGAGGAGTGACGGGAGCGCTCCGGGAGGCCGACAGCTCCTGGGAAAGGGCTTGTCCGCCCTCCGGCCTGCCACGTAGTGTGGCGATCATGCATTCGACTGTGCTGCCCCCTCCCGCCGCGTAAGGCGGGTGGCGGCCTCCTAGGAAAGCCCGGCTCGGGCCATGCGCCGAGCCGGTCGTCGCTGTCCGCACACGGGACCACGCGATCACTGCGCGGCGCCTTCGCCGCGCCTGCTTTCCCGGAGAAGAACTCCCATGAACGCCTTGTCTTCCCCTGCCCTGCCCGTGGGGCGGGGTCTGTTGTACGTGACCATCGCCGCGACCGCCTGGGGCACCGCGGGCGCTGCCGCCGCGCTCCTGTACCGCAGCAGCGGGCTGGGACCCGTGGCCCTCACCTTCTGGCGGTCCGTCGGCGGCATGGCGCTGCTGCTGGCCGTATGGCCGCTGATCCGCCGCCGTAAGGCCGCGGCCGCCTCTCGTGGCGGGGAGCCGCTGCGGCTGCGTGTGCGGCGTATCGCCGTCACCGGTCTGACGCTGACCGTCTTCCAGGCCGGGTACTTCCTTGCGGTCCAGGCCACCGGGCTGGCCGTCGCGACGGTCGTGACCATGGGTGCGGGGCCCGTACTGATCGCCATCGGCGCTCGCGTGACGATGGGCGAACGGCTGGGCGTGGGCGGTGCGTTGGCCGTAGTGGGCGCGCTGGCCGGACTCGTGGTGCTGGTCCTGGGAGGCGAGGCGGACACGGTCCGGCCGCTCGGGGTGGCGTACGCGGTGCTGTCCGCCGTGGGCTGGGCGGGGATGACGCTGTCCACGCGGTGGCTGGGGCGGCAGGGCGCCGGCATGGACCCGTACGCGTCCACGGTCTGGGCCTTCGCCGTCTGCGCCGGGTGCCTGGCGGCGCCTGCGGCGCTGGAGGGGCTGTGGCCCCAGGCGCATGAACTGGCCCGCAGCGTCTGGCTGCTGGTCTATATCGCGGCGGTGCCGACGGCGGTCGCCTACGGGCTCTACTTCGCGGGGCTCGCGGCCGTGCGGGCGGCCACGGCTTCGGTGCTCGCGCTGATCGAGCCCATGACGGCGGCGGTGCTGGCGGTGGTGCTGCTCGGCGAGCGGCTGACCGCGGCCACGGTGGTCGGAACGGGCGTGCTGCTGTTGGCCGTTGCGGGGCTGGCGGTCGCGGAGGCGCGCGGAGCCGTGGCCGCGCGCGGAGCCGTGGCGGCGCGGGCGGGAGCGGTGCAGGGGGAGGACGAGGTGGTGACGGTGGTGGGCTGATCGGGGCGGGGGCGGGGGCGGTCGGAGTCTCGGATTCTCGGCTCCGGTGAGCGGGGACGGGGCCGGTTCGGACGGGTAGGGGCCGGCCGTACGGATGTGTGTGTCCGTACGGCCGGCCCCGGCCGGTGCGCGTGGGGCTCAGCGGCGGGACGCGGCCAGCCTGCGCTGCTGATGGGCGCGTGCCTGTGCGTCGCCGGGGGCGTCGCGCTCGGCGAGGCGCGCCGATATCCGTTCCTGGACGGCCTCGCTGCGCTTGCCCGCGTACTTGAACTTGGCGCGTACGTCCGTCACTTCGAGGCGCAGCGCCCGGATGCCGGACAGCTGGCGGCCGTACGGTTCCTGTTCGGCGGCGACCGGGGCCGAGCCGCCCTCGGGCTGGAAGTGGTTCATCTGGCGCTGCAGCAGCTCGGCCTTCTCGTGCGGATCGTCCACGATGTGGGCGGTGCAGGTCAGCTGGACGGCGGCGTAGAAGCTGGTGGGGACGCCGTGCTCGGAGGGCTGGTCCTCGGCGGCCTGCCAGGGGCCGGGGATGAAGGCGTAGTCGTCGACCACGCTGAGCAGGACGGTGGGGTGCGCTTCGAGGGCGCGCCAGATGGGGTTGGGGCGGGCGAGGTGGGTGATGGCCTCGCGGCGCTCGGGGGCGTAGGCGAAGTGCAGGGGCTGCACGAACGGGGGCTGACCCGGTGGGCCGCCGGCGGCGAGCTGGCCGAAGTCGTGGGCGGCCAGCCAGTGTTGCCATTCGGCGTCGTCGGTGGGGGCGTCCCAGGGGTGGATCAGCATGCGGTGGCTCCTCGGCGGTGGGGCGGTGCTGTGGTTGCTGGGTGCAGCCTTGGGTTGGTGGTTGGTGGTTGGTGGTTGGTGGTTGGTGGATAGGGGATGGGGGATGGGGGATGGGGCTCGTGGCGTTGGGTGGTGGGTGCTGATCGGGGCGGGTGAGGTCAGCGGGCCGAGAGGTAGGCGGGTTCGGTGATGTCGGTGGCCAGGTCGTCGGCCGGTATCGGCGCGCCGTAGGTCTGGGTGACGGGGACGACGCCGGTCCAGTGCGGGAGGGAGAGGTCCTGCGGCTCGTCGTTGGGGCCGCCCGTACGGATCTTGGCGGAAACCTCGCGCAGGTCGACGCGGATGACGGCGGTGGCCGCGAGCTCCTTGGTGTTGGCGGGGCGGGAGTCGGCGGCGCGGCCCGGCACGACGTGGTCGACCAGGGCGTCGAGCGCGGCCGTCTTCTCCTGCGGGTCGGTGACCTGGTACGCGGTCCCGTGCACCACTACGGAGCGGTAGTTGATGGAGTGGTGGAAGGCGGACTTGGCCAGGACCAGGCCGTCGACGTGGGTGACGGTGACGCAGACGGGCAGGCCGGGGCCCGAGCCGCCGGCCCCGCGCAGCGGGCGCGAGCCGGTCGAGCCGTGGAGGTAGAGGTGGTCCTCGACCCGGGCGAAGAGGGTGGGCAGGACGACGGGGGCGCCGTCGCGGATGAATCCCAGGTGGCAGAGGTAGGCGGAGTCGAGGATGGCGTGCACGGTCTCGTGGTCGTAGGCGGCACGCTCTGCGGAACGGGTCGGCACGGTCCGGTCGGTGGGAGCGAACGATGCGGCTCGAGACATTGCCATCTCCATTGAACTAGTGCATAATCTGGTTTGTGCTAGGAGAGTATCGGATCGAAGGGCGGCGCGCATCGGAGATTGCCGCCAGCGTCGAGCGAGCCATCGGTGCGGGCGAGCTCCAACCGGGCGAAGTCCTGCCCCCACTAAGGGAGTTGGCCGTCTATCTGGAGGTCAATCCGAATACGGTCGCGGCCGCGTACCGCACGCTGCGCGACCGCGGAGTGATCGAGACGGGCGGCCGGCGCGGCAGCCGGGTGCGGCCGCGGCCTGCCACCACCTCGCGCGAGGCGCTGCGGATCGAGATGCCGCCGGGCGTGCGCAATCTGTCCACCGGCAACCCGGACCCCGCGCTGCTCCCGAGCCTGGGGCCCGCGCTCGCCGCGGCGGCGGCCCGCAGCGACGCACAGCCCACGCTCTACGGCGCGCCCATCGTCGACGAGGAACTGGCACGAGCGGCCCGCGCCGCCTTCGACGCCGATGGGGTGCCGGGTGGCCCGGTCGCCGTCACCTCCGGTTCGCTCGACGCCATCGAGCGGGTGCTCTGCGTCCATCTGCGCCCCGGGGACACGGTCGCGGTCGAAGACCCGGGCTGGGGAAGCCTGTTGGACCTGATACCGGCTCTCGGTCTGCGCCCCGCGCCGGTCGCCGTGGACGACGAGGGGCCGTTGCCGGGCCAGTTGGAGACGGCGCTGGAGGCGGGGGCCAGGGCGGTGGTGATAACCGGCCGGGCACAGAATCCGACGGGCGCGGTGGTGAGCGCGCAGCGCGCCGGCGAACTGCGGGCGCTGCTGGCGGACCACCCGGGCGCGCTGCTGATCGAGGACGACCACGGCCACGGCATCGTCGATCTCCCGCTGCACCCGCTGGCGGGCGCCACCGACCGGTGGGTGCTGGTGCGCTCGACGGCCAAGGCGTACGGCCCCGATCTGCGGCTGGCGGTGCTCACCGGCGATGCGGAGACCGTGGACCGGGTGCGCGGACGGCAGCGTCTGGGCCCCGGCTGGATCAGCCATGTACTGCAGCGCGCCGTCGTGCATCTGTGGCAGACGGATGCGGTGGATCCGGCCTCGGTGGCAGCCGAGTACGACAGACGCAGGGACGCGCTGATACGGGCCCTGGCGCTGAGAGGTGTACGGGCGCGCGGCCGCAGCGGGATGAACGTCTGGGTCCCGGTCGCCGACGAGACCGGCGCGGTGGCGCGCCTGCTGCACGCGGGCTGGGCCGCCGCCCCCGGAGCACGCTTCCGCATCAACTCCCCCCAGGGAATACGGGTCACGATCTCCGGACTCGACGACCAGGACATCGCCCCCTTGGCGGACGCCATCGCATCGGCCACCAGCCCGGGGGAGGAGCGGCGGTACGAGTGATGGCGCGGCCTGGAGGTGCTGCGGTGCGAGTGATGGGGCGCGGGCGGAACAGGTGTGGGGTGTAAGGGGGGCAGGGAACGCGGGTTACTTGGTGGGGGAGGGGTGGCGGGGGCGGCTTTGGGTTAGGGCTGCGCCGGAGAGGACGATCAGGGCGCCGATGGGGGTGGTCCAGGTGAGGTGTTCGCCGAGGAGGGTGACGCCCGCGGTGGTGGCGATGACGGGGACGAAGTAGGTGACCATCTGGGCTGTGGTGGGGCCGACTTCGGCGACCAGGCCGTACTGCAGGAGGAAGGCGAAGCCGGTGCCCAGTGCGCCGAGGGCGAGGACGGCCAGTACGGGGGCGAGGGGGAAGGAGGTCGGCAGGGTGGTGAAGAGGGGGGTGACCACGGCGAGTTGGAGGGTGGCCAGGGTGAGTTGGGTGGTGGACATGGACAGGTGGGAGTGCTGCGAGGTGCCCAGGGTGCGGCGGACGTAGATCCAGCCGATGGGGTAGGAGAGCGAGGCGCCCAGTGCCATGGCGGTGCCCGTCAGATCCGTACCGGAAAAGCCCTGCCAGGCGCCGAGGACGGTGAGGACTCCCAGGAAGCCCAGGCCCAGGCCCGCGACGCGTCGGCGGGTGGGGCGGTCCTCGGAGAGCGCGACCAGCGACAGCAGCATGCCCCACAGCGGTGAGGTGGCGTTGCAGATGCCGGCCAGGGTGGAGGGGATGGTCAGCTCGGCGTAGGCGAAGAGCGAGAAGGGGAGCGCGTTGAGGAAGAACGCCGCGACCATGAGATGGCCCCAGGTGCGGGCGTCGCGCGGCAGCCGCTCGCGCTTGACGATCAGTACGGCGAAGAGCACGGCCGCGCCGAAGGCCACCCGGCCGAGGGTGACCTGCAAGGGTGCGAAGCCCTCGGTGCCGACCTTGATGAAGAGGAAGCTGAAGCCCCAGATGAGGGAGAGGACGGCGAAGGTGATGCGCCAGTTGCGGTGAGGGCGGGGGTGGGGGAGAGGGCGGGCGGCTGGGGTGTCGGCCGAAGCCGTGCTGGCGGGCTTCGCGTCCGGGGCTGAGTCGGCGGACTTCGGGTTCGAGGCTGAGTCGGCGGGCTTCGCGTCCGGGGCTGAGCCGGCGGACTTCGGGTTCGAGGCTGAGCCGGTGGGGTTCGGGTTCGGGGCTGAGCCGGTGGGGTTCGACGGAGGGGCGGTAGGGGACGTGGGGGAAGTGGTCAGGGGTGGGGCGGGGGTTGAAGAAGGTTCGGTGGGGGCGGTGGTGCTCATGGGGTCTACGATCCGGCGCGGGATCTCGTAGAACAAGCGAGAGTTTGTGACACCTATCGCTTAGAGTTGCTTACATGTTGAATCTGGATCGGCTTCGGACGCTGAGCGCGGTCGCCCGCCATGGCTCGGTGAGCGCGGCGGCCGAGGGCCTGCATGTGACGACCTCCGCGGTGTCGCAGCAGCTCGCCAAGCTGGAGCGGGAGACCGGACAGCAGCTGCTGGCCAAGAACGGCCGGGGCGTGCGGCTGACCGACGCGGGACGGCTGCTGGCCGACCACGCGGCGCGCATCCTCTCCCAGGTCGAGCTGGCCCAGGCCGACCTGGAGGCGCACCGCGGCCAGGCGGTGGGAGAGCTGCGGCTCGGCGCATTCCCGACCGCGGCCCGCGGCCTCTTCCCCCGCGCGCTCGCCGCACTGCGCCACGATCACCCTCAACTCCGGGCCGGGCTGCGGGAGATGGAGCCCGATGAGGCCGTACGGGGACTGGTGCGCGGCGATATCGACCTGGCGGTCGTCCTGGACTGGTACAACCGGCCGCTCTCGCTGCCCGAGGGGATGGCCAAGGCGCCGCTGCTGGACGATCCGGCCGATGTCGTCGTGCCGTCCACCCATCCGCTGGCCCGGCGCCGGGCGGTGGAGCTGGAGGACTTCGCCGACGACGAGTGGATTTCCTGGCCGCAGGGGGAGTTCTGCCACGACTGGCTGATGTTCACGCTGCGCGGCAAGGGCATCGAGCCGCGCATCGCGCACATGGCCGAGGAGCACCACACCCAACTCGCCCTGATCGCCGCGGGACTGGGCATCGCCGTCGCCCCACGGCTGGGCCGCGGCCCGCTCCCGGAAGGGGTGAGCGCGGTCCCCGTACGCCACGCGATGCGCCGCCATGTGTACGCCATCTGGCGCGCCGACGCCGACCGCCGCCCCTCCATCAGGGCCGCGGTCACCGCCCTGCGGACCGCGGGCAAGGCGGTGGAGGGGGAGAGCTGAGCGCGGCCGGGGCGGGCCGGAGGTGGTGGCCCGCCTCGGCGCGGATCCCGGTCAGGTGCCCTGGTGAGGGCGCACGATGGCCTGGATGACGTCCAGGGCGAGCAAGTCCTGCGGGCGGATGTGGAGTTGGTCGGCGGTGCGGTGGGTGTCGGAGCTGTCGCGTTTGAGGATGGCGGTGGCCAGCTCGGGGGCGATCACCGAGAAGTAGCTGTCGGGGGTGGCCCAGAGGCGGTCGGGAGCGGACAGGGCCAGGGCGCCGCCGGAGCCGCCCTCGCCGATGAGGAGTGAGGTGACCGGGGTGCGGGCGGTGGCGAGGGCGGCGAAGGTGTCGGCGATGGCCGCGCCCGCGCCGGAGCGCTCGGCCTCGGCGTCGTTGGCCGCACCCGGGGTGTCCACGAGGGTCAGGACGGGAATGCCGAGCCGGCCGGCGAGCCGTACCAGGCGGGCCGCGGTGCGGAAACCGGCCGGGCGGGTCGCCGTACCGCACTGCGCGGCGAAGGCGACCGTACGGCCCCGGCGGTGGCCGAAGCCGCAGCGCATGCCCTCGTCCGTGCCCGAGCAGCGGTCGCCGCTGATCTCCTCCCACCAGTCGAAGTAGGCGTCCAGATAGGCCCCGGCGCGCGGCCGTTCGGTGTCGCGGGCCCGCAGGACGGCGTCCCAGCCGGTGTCGGGCAGCGCGGCGGCCGTGCGGGCGTGCGGAGGCTCGGCGGGCTCTGAGCTGGGGTGGGTCAGCAGCCGCAGCCAGCGCCCCACCGTCTCCCGCAGCCGCTCGGGCGGCACGATGGCGTCGATCTGTCCGGCGGAGTACTGGCTCTCGGCGGTGTAGGCGTACGGATCGGCGTCGGCGGGCCGTACGCGCGAGCCCGCGAAGCCGATCTGGGCCCCGGGCAGGGCGAGGATCACATCCGCGCCCGCGCCGAGCGTGGCCCAGCCGCCGCCCGTCGTCGGGTCGCGCACCACGGCGAGCTGCGCCAGCCCGGCCGCGCGGGTCAGCGCGGACTGACCCGCCACCCGCTGGAGCTGGGAGAGCGCCCGCATGCCCTCCTGCATCCGGCTGCCACCGGTGGCGATCAACGAGACGACCGGCAGGCGCAGTTCGCGGGCGCGGGTGTACGCGGCCTCCAGACGGTCGCCGGTGCGCTCGCCGAGCGACCCGCCCAGAAAACCGAACTCGAAGGAGATCACCACCGCTTCGGTGTCGCCGATGGTGGCGATGCCGCAGACCACGGACTCGCGTTCACCCGTGCGCGCCCGGGCCCGCGCCCGGGCGTCGTCGTAGCCGTCCCAGCCCAGCGGCCCGTCCGCCGGGCGCGCCGCGGCACAACCGGCTTCGGGGAGGGATCCGGCCGAGGCGGCGGGCTCCGGGAGCTCGGTGAAGTGCTCCGCGAGGGTGGCGATCGCCTGACGGGCCGAGAGGCGCGGCGGCGGGCTCGCGGCGGGCGGTGGTCCGGGCGTGTCAGACATGGAGGGCTCGCTTGAGGACCTTGCCCATGTCGTTGCGGGGCAGGGCGTCCAGGAAGTGGACCACGCGGGGGCGCTTGTGCGGCGCGAGCCGGCGGGCGACGTGGTCGGCGAGCTCCTCGGCGGAGGGGGGCTGGCCGTCGCCTGCCGCCGGGACGATCCAGGCGACGACGCGCTCGCCCAGATCCTCGTCCGGCTCGCCGGTGACCGCGGCCTCGGCGACTCCCGGGTGCTCCAGGAGGGCGTTCTCGATCTCGCCCGCGCCGATCTTGTAGCCGCCGCTCTTGATGAGGTCGGTGGCCTTGCGGCCGACGATGCGGTAGTTCCCCGCGGAATCCCGGGTGGCCATGTCGCCCGTACGGAACCAGCCGCCGTCGAAGGCCGCCTCGGTGGCGTCCGGGCGGTTGAGGTACTCGACGAAGAGGTTGGGGCCGCGGACCTGGATCTCGCCCACCGTCTCGCCGTCACTGGTCTCGATGGCCGCGCCGCTCTCGTCGACGAGGCGGACGTACACCCCGGGCACCGGAACGCCGACGGTGCCCGTGGCCGGTTCCCCGTCGGCCCGGACGCTGGTGTTCATCAGCGTCTCCGACATGCCGTAGCGCTCGATGACCCGGCGGCCCGTGGCGGCCCTGATCCGCTCGTGGTCGGTCAGCGGGAGGGCGGCGGAGCCGGAGACCAGCAGGCGGGCCCTGGCCAGAGCCTTGGCGAGCGCGGGGTCCTGGCCGGCCTCGGCCGCCAGGCGGTGGTACATCGTCGGCACGCCGAAGAGCATCGTGCCCGGTCCGGCCAGCTCGCGGGCGACGCCCTCAGTGGAGAAGCGCCCCAGGTGGTGGACGCTGCCGCCGCGGCGCAGCGGGCCGAGGATGCCCAGGATGAGGCCGTGGACGTGGAAGAGCGGCAGGGCGTGCACGAGAACGTCCTGGTCGGTCCACTGCCAGACCTCCGCCAGGGCGTCCAGGGTGTGGGCGATGGCGCGGCGGGGGAGGACGACGCCCTTGGGCGGGCCGGTGGTGCCGGAGGTGTAGACGATCAACGCCGGGGCCTCGGCGCCCGGTTCGCGCGGGAGCGCGGGAACGGGCGGCAGCGCCGGTTCCGCGCCGCCCTCCGCGTCCGCCGCGTACGGCTCCAGTGCGGCGGTGAGGTCGACGTCGAGGCGGGGCAGGGCGGCCAGCCGCTCCGGGAGTGCGGCGCCCGGCTCGGCCAGTACGAGGCCGGGCACGCTGTCCGCCAGGATGTGCGCCAGCTCGCTCTCACCGATCTTCGGATTGAGCGGTACGGCGGGCACACCGGCCAGCAGCGCGGCGACCGCGCCGACGGCGGTCTCCAGTGTGGGCGTGGCCCACAGGGCCACCCGTGTCTGGCCGCTCAGCTGCTCGGCGAGCGGGCCCGCCACCGAGGCCAGCCGCTGGTAGCTCAGCGCGCGGTCACCGAAGCGCAGCGCGGGCCGGTCCGGTGCCTCGCGCAGCGCCGGGAAGAGCTCGTTCACCCGATCTCCTTCGTCCTCGTGGCCGCCGTAGTGGGCCGTCGTGCGGTGCCGGCGGGCGCGGCGCGAGTGCGCGCACGCCCCGCCACCGCACCCGCGGTGACGCGCCGACGACCTCCACTTTCGCAGAGACCACCGACATCGCGATCAAGACCCCGGGGGAAACGGGCCGCGAGGCGCTCCGGAGGGCTGGGGAGTCAGGGTGTCAGCCCGGGAGCTTGCGGAAGTCCCAGGAGACCAGGGCGTCGGGGATCAGCCGCAGCCAGGCATGCCGCCCGTCATGGGGCATCTCGGACATGCCGAAGTACTTCGCGGCGAACAGGCTCTCCGCCTCGGCGAGTTCGGGGCACTCCTGGCCGGTGCGCGGCACCTCGCCCACGATCTGCACGCTGCCCGACAGCTCCACGCCGCGCAGCTCCCCGTACGCCTCCCCGCCGTCCACCAGGACGGCGGTGCGCGCGTCCTTGGCGAGCTGGGCCCACCTCTTGCTGCGGGTGATGGAGTACAGCCACAGCGCGGCGCCGTCCCAGACGAACCACAGCGCGCCCACGTGCGGGGCGCCGTCCGCGCCGACCGTCGCCACCCGGCAGGTGCGCTGCTCCGTCAGGAACGCGTCCGTCTCCTGGGGTGTCATCATGATCCGGCGTCCGCGCCGCTGTGTCGCGACCATGGGGTGCCACCTCCACTGTTTCGTCGGCGCACGGCCTGGCCGGGTGCCCGACACGACGTCTGACTGGATGTCAGGAATCATGCGGGCTCTTCCTAAAGGGCGCAATGCCGGATAGCCTCGCGCGCCTCGAACCGGGCGCGGACACACCGCGCGTCCCGCGCCGGGCCCAGGCCACCGGGCAGACGCGGATGCGGCAGCGCACGCAGGTGCAGCAGCAGGAAGCACAAGCAGCGGATACGGAGAAGGGCAGCCATGGCATCGGATGCGCGCCTCATGGAGCAGCTGGACCCGGCGGCCACCGTCCTGCTCACCGTCGAGTGCCAGCGCGGCGTCGTCGGCCCGGACAGCGCGCTGCCCGAACTCGCCGCCGCGGCCCGCGCATCCGGTGCGCTGACCAACATCGCCCGGCTCGTGGCGGCCGCCCACCACGTGGGCGTCCAGGTGCTGCACGCCGTCGCCGAACGCCGCCCCGACGGCCGGGGCGCCAGCCGCAACGCCCGCCTCTTCCGGGCCGCCGAGCGGCTGCCCGTACAGCAGCTCACCGGCACGACGGCCGTACGGGTGGCCGAGCAGATCCCCGTCGCGGACGAGGACCTGGTGCTGCGCCGCCTGCACGGGCTCTCGCCGCTCGCCGGTACGGAGGCGGACGCGCTGCTGCGCAACTTCGGCTGCCGGACCCTGGTCGTGACCGGCGTCTCCGCCAATGTCGCCGTCCCCAACGCCGTCTTCGACGCGGTCAACGGCGGCTATACGGCGGTGGTACCCGCGGACGCCATCGCCGGTGTGCCCGCCGACTACACCCCGGCGATGGTCCGCCACACCCTCGCGCTGGTCGCCACCGTCACCAGCACCGAAGAGGTGCTCTCCTGCTGGAAGCGGTCCCGGGGGGGGGGGGGGGGGGGGGGGG
>NZ_JBSIBZ010000101.1:0-33550 GCF_058245575.1 Streptomyces sp. UF-297
CCCCCCCCCCCCCCCCCCCCCCCCCCCCCCCCCCCCCCCCCCCCCCCCCCCCCCCCCCCCCCCCCCCCCCCCCCGGCGCTCAGGACGGTACGTCTGGAGTGCATGGGCGCTCCTTCCGAGGGCTTCTGAGCAGACACCGTCGTGCGTGCCGGTGGTGTTGGTCAATGCCCGTGTACGGAGCGGAAGTTGATCCGCCACCGGCGCGTTTGGAGGGGGGTGCACCGGTGGCGGTGTGCGGCCGGCCGCAGGCGGCGGAGAGGGTGGTCAGCGACGCAGCCAGCAGCGAGGCCGACACCGCTCTGCGGAGACTCACCGGCAGCACGCTTCTTGGACGGCCGGCGGGCGCAGAGGGTTCCCAGGATGGCCGTGATTGCGGGGAAATGGTGCGGAGTTGGGTGGCTGGGGTCGGAGTGTGGAGGTGGTGTGTGCGGGAGAGTCAGGGGGTGGGGGCGGCGGGCGGCGTCGTCGGCCGATGGCGGTGGTCGGCGTCCGTGGTCGGCGTTCGTGGTTGGCGCCGGTGGTCGGCGTTTGTGGTTGGCGTCGGCGGTCGGCGTCAGTGGTCGGTGTCAGCGGTCGGCGGAGAGCAGGTGCAGCAGGTGCGCGCGGCCCGGTGCCAGCAGGGCGGGCAGCTCGGGCGCCTGCGGGAACCAGCGCTTCTCGTACTCCCAGCACAGCCAGCCGTCGCGCGTGCCGGCGCGGGCGTGGTCCCCGTACTTGAGCCCGGGGTCCTCCCGGTGGCTGTGCCCGGGTTCCCCCTGGCGGCTGCGCCCGGGTTCCTCCTGGCGGCTGCGCCCGGGTTCCTCCTGGTAGTCCTCGCGGCCGAGCGCGGCCAGGCACGCGGCCAGCGGCAGTGCTCCGGCGCCCAGTGGCAGGGGAGCGGTGTCGTCGGCCGAGGCGACGTCCTTGACCTGGACGTAGCCCAGGTGCGGGGCGAGCGCGGCGTGCGTCGCCGCGGGCTCCTCGCCGCCGAGCCAGGTGTGCAGCACGTCCCACACCGCGCCGACGCTGCCGTGCCCGACGGGCCCCAGCACGCGGGCGGCGTCCGCGCCCGTGCGGTGCGAGTCATGGGTTTCCAGCAGGACGCGTACGCCCCGCCCGGCGGCGAGCGGCGCCACGGCGGCCAGGCGGCGGGCGGCGTCCGCGTCCGCTGCCGCGGCGGGCCGGTCGCCGCCCCCGGGGAAGACCCGGACATAGGGGGCGCCCAGTTCGGCGGCCAGCTCCACCAGCCCGCCCAGGTCGTCCGCGAGCTCCTTCTCGCCCGCCGCGTCCCGCTCCTCGGCGACGCGGACGTACCCGGCGACGGCCAGCACCTCGACCCCGGCCGCCGCGAACTCGGCGCGGACCGCGGCCCGTTCACCGGGTCCGATGCCTGTGTGGACCGGCTCCTCGGGGTGGGCGCGCAGCTCCACGCCGTCATAGCCGGTACGGGCCGCCAGCCGCGCCACCTCGCCGAGGGGCAGACCGGGGACGCCGAGTGTGGAGAAGGCGAATTTCATGGGACCGCTCCTGCGGATCGGGGGTTGGCCCTACCCGCAGCCTAGGGATATCCCCCGGCGAAGACCAGGGGTGCCCCGATGGTGCCCGGCGGCCTCGCCCGGCACGCTGAAGGCATGCGAAACATCAAGCGCACGGGGGCACTTGGCGCGGCGGCGGCGCTCGTACTGACACTGGTGACACCACTGGCGTCGGCGAGCGCGGCCTCCCCGCTCACGTGGGCGCCGTGCAAGGGGGAAGCGCGCAGCGCCGGGGCGGGCACCGGACCGGGGGCGGGCGCCGAGCGGCAGTGCGGCACCGTCTCCGTCCCGCTGGACTACCGCAGGCCCGACGGCCGCCGGACAGAGCTCGCCGTATCGCGCATCCCCGCCGAGAAGCCGTCCGCGCGCCGCGGCACCCTGGTCCTGATCCCGGAGGGCCCCGGCGGCGCGGGCCTTGCGACCCCTTCGGTCACACAACTCCCGCGCCAGGTACGCGAGATGTACGACATCGTCGGCTTCGACCCGCGCGGCCTCGGCGCCTCCGCGCCGGTCGACTGCCGCCTGGCGCCCGGCGATCTGACCCTCATGGCGCTGCGCCCCTGGCCCGCCGCCGACGGCGGCATCGCGGACAACATCACCACCGGCCGCCGGCTGGCGCGGCAGTGCGCCGAACACGGCGGGCCGGTGCTGCGCAGTGCGAGCACCCTCAACGAGGCCCGCGACATCGACCGCATCCGGCAGGCCCTGGGCGAGCGCAGGATCTCCGCGCTGGGCTGGTCCTACGGCAGCTATGTCGGTGCCGTGTACGCCCAGTTGTTCCCCGGGCGCACCGACCGCTGGGTGCTGGACACCAACAACGACCCGGACCCGCTGCGGGCCGAGCGCGGCTGGATGGCGAGCTTCGCCACCGGCGCCGAGGACCGCTTCCCGGACTTCGCCCGCTGGGCGTCCGGCCCCGCCTCCGGGCGTCCGCTCGCTCCCGGACCGGCCGCCGTCCGCGCGCAGTTCCTGCGGCTGGCCGAGCGGCTGGACCGCACACCCCTGCCCTGGCCGGGTGCCGCCCACGCGGTGCTGAACGGCAACGCGCTGCGGCAGATGATGCTCAACTCCCTGATCCCCAGCGGCCCTGGACCGGCCTCGGAGAGCGCCTTCCGCGGCCTGGCCGAACTGATGCGCGCGGCCCAGGACACCCTCGACGGCAGACCCGCCGAACTCCCGCCGCCACCCGGCCCGATGCGGCTGCCCACGAGCCCGCAGGAGGTGGCCGGGGCGCAGGCGCCGACCGCGGTGGCCCTGGCGACCCTGTGCAACGACACCGCCTGGCCGCGCGATCTGCCCTCCTACGAGCGGGAGGTGGCCGCCGAGCGCATCCGGCACCCCCTCACCGCCGGCATGCCGGTGAACGTCACACCGTGCACCTTCTGGCCGACCGGACCCGCCGAGCCGCTGCCCCGGATCACCGACGACGGACCGTCCAACGTCCTGCTCATACAGAACCTCCGCGACCCCGCCTCACCCCACAGCGGCGCCCTCAAGGCCCGCCGGGCCTTCGGCGACCGGGCCCGCATGGTGACGGTGGACGCCGGCGGCCACATCGCCTACCACGGCACCGCCGACTCCTGCGGGGACACCGTGGTGAACAGGTTCCTGATCACCGGGCAGCGGCCCGCCCGGGACACCGTGTGCCCGGCGGGCGCGCAGCAGGCGGGGTGAGCCAGGCGCGGAGGTGAGCCACACGCAGAGGCCAGCCAGGCGCAGAGGTGAGCCGCTTGCGAGGGTGGGCCACTTGCGGGGGTGGGTCACACTCGAAGCCCCGACAGTTCTCGGAAGGAGACCTCCTTGGCGTACTACGTGCTGGAGTACACGCTGGTGGACGGGTACATCGAGCGGCGGCAGCCGTACCGCCAGGAGCATCTGGCCCTGGCGGACGCGGCCCGCGAGCGGGGCGAACTGCTGCTCGCGGGCGCGCTGTCCGAGCCGGCCGACCGGGCCCTGCTGGTGTGGCGGACCGAGGACCGCTCCGTGGTCGAGCGGTTCGCCGCCCAGGACCCGTATGTGCGCCACGGCCTGGTCGAGCGGTGGACCGTCCGGCCGTGGACGGTGGTGATCGGCTGACCGCCGCCCGGACGCGGACCGTGGTGGTCGGCTGGCTGTCGCACGGGCGCGGACCGTGGTGGTCGGCTGACCGGCGTGCGGACCGTGCGGGCCGTCGGCCCTCTTGGCGCGGTCCGTGCCGCGGGCTAGCTTCGCCCGCGGCGCGTACCGCGGCACCCGCCGCGGTGTGACGCGCACACCGGCGCGTGCCGCGCGGGCGGTACGCGCGGTGCCGGGCGAGTGGGAGGGGCGGCAGTGACGCGCAGAACCGTACGCATCGCCATGAACGGGGTGACCGGGCGCATGGGCCACCACCAGCACCTGGTCCGCTCCCTGCTCGCGCTGCGCGAGCAGGGCGGGCTCGACCTGGGCGACGGCACGGCGATCTGGCCCGAGCCCGTGCTGGTGGGCCGCAGCGAACAGCGGCTCGCGGCGCTCGCCGGGCGGTACGGCCTGGAGCACTGGATCACCGACCTGGACACCGCGCTCGGCGACGACCGCGTGGAGATCTACTTCGACGCCCAGGTCACCGCCGCCCGCGCGGCGGCGGTGAAGAAGGCGATCGCGGCGGGCAAGCACATCTATGTGGAGAAGCCGACGGCGGACGGCCTCGACCGGGCGCTGGAGCTGGCCCGGCTGGCGCGCGCCGCGGGCGTCAGGCACGGCGTCGTCCAGGACAAGCTCTTCCTGCCGGGCCTGCGCAAGCTGCGCCGCCTGGTGGACGGCGGCTTCTTCGGCCGGATCCTGTCCGTGCGCGGGGAGTTCGGCTACTGGGTCTTCGAGGGCGACGCTCAGGGCGACGGACAGCGGGCCCAGCGGCCCTCGTGGAACTACCGCGCCGAGGACGGCGGCGGCATCGCGACCGACATGTTCCCGCACTGGGAGTACGTGCTCCACGAGCTGTTCGGCGCGCCGCGCACCGTACAGGCGCAGCTGGCCACCCACATCCCGCGCCGCTGGGACGAGTCCGGCGAGGAGTACGAGGCCACCGCGGACGACGCCGCGTACGGCATCTTCGAGCTGGCGGGCGGCACGATCGCACAGATCAACTCCTCCTGGGCGGTGCGGCTGCACCGCGAGGAGCTGCTGGAGTTCCAGGTGGACGGCACCCACGGCTCGGCCGTCGCGGGCCTGCGCCACTGCCGCGTCCAGCACCGCTCGGTGACCCCCAGACCGGTGTGGAACCCCGACGCCCCGGCGGGCGATCGCTTTCGCGAGCAGTGGCAGGAGGTGCCCGACAACGAGGAGTTCCCGGGCGCCTTCAGGGCGCAGTGGGAGCTGTTCCTGCGGCACGTCGTCCGTGACGAGCCCTGGCGCTGGGACCTGTTCGCGGGCGCGCGCGGCGTCCAACTGGCCGAACTGGGCAGGCGGTCGGCGGCCGAGGGCCGACGCCTGGACGTACCGGAGCTGCCCCGGTGAGCCGTACCGGAGCGGCCCCGGCGGGCCCGTGCTCGCGCACCGTCTACGCCGCCGCACACGTCGTCGCCGCCCCGCAGGCCGGCACCGGCCCCCAGGGCCCGGCCGCCCTCGACTGGGACGCCACCCTCGCCTTCCGCCGCCACCTGTGGTCCCACGGCCTCGGCGTGGCCGAGGCGATGGACACCGCACAGCGCGGCGCCGGCCTGGACTGGGACACGGCCGCCGAACTGATCCGCCGCACCGCCGCCGAGGCACGCGCCTGCGGCGGGATGCTGCTCTGCGGCGCCGGCACCGACCAGCTCACCGGGACCGCCCCCTTCGCCGGGACCGGCCACCTCACCGGGACCGGCCCCTTCACCGGGACCGGCCACCTCACCGGAGCCGACCGGCCCACCGGGCCCGGTCAACTGCCGCAGCGCAGAGCCGCGTTGGCGCACGTGCGGGCCGCGTACGAGGAGCAGCTCGCGCTCGTCGAAGCGGCGGGTGCCAGAGCCGTCCTGATGGCCTCCCGCCAACTGGCCGCCGTGGCCCAGGGCCCGGACGCCTACGCCGAGCTGTACGGCCACCTCCTGCGCCAGGCGGCCGAGCCGGTCGTCCTGCACTGGCTCGGCCCGATGTTCGATCCCGCGCTGGCGGGCTACTGGGGCAGCGCCGACCTGGACGCCGCCGCCGACACCCTGGTGCGGATCATCGCCGAGCACCCCGGCAAGGTCGACGGCGTCAAGGTCTCCCTCCTGGACGCCGGGCGGGAGATCCGGCTGCGCCGCCGCCTGCCCGCGGAGGTGCGCTGCTACACGGGCGACGACCTGCACTACCCCGAGCTGATCGCGGGCGACGAAGCGGGCTTCAGCCACGCCCTGCTGGGCGTCCTGGACCCGCTCGCGCCGCTCGCCGCCCGCGCCCTGCGCGCCCTGGACGCGGGGGATTCGCCCGGCTTCCGCGCGCTCCTGGACCCGACCGTGCCGCTCGCCCGCCACCTCTTCGCCCCGCCCACCCGCCACTACAAGACCGGCATCGTGCTGCTGGCGTGGCTGGCCGGGCACCAGCCGCACTTCACCATGGTCGGTTCGGCCCACTCGGCCCGCTCCCTGCCGCATCTGCGCCGGGTCTACGAACTGGCCGACGGGCTCGGCCTGTTCCCCGACCCGGACCTGGCGGCGTCCCGTATGGCGTCGCTCCTGGCGGCCCACGGAGCGACGCCATGAGCGCCCCGCCGGGCGCCCTGTCGCGCTTCAGCCTCAACCAGCAGACCGTACGCCAGTGGTCGCTGCCCGAACTCGCCGCGGGCTGCGCGGCGGCGGGCGTGCGCGGGGTGGGGCTGTGGCGCGGGCCGGTCCAGGAGTACGGCGTAGGCGCCGCCGCCCGGCTGATGCGCGACAGCGGCCTGACGGTGACCTCCCTGTGCCGCGGCGGCTTCCTCACCGCCGCCGACCCCGGCGGGCGCGCGGCCGCGCTCGCCGACAACCGGGCCGCCGTACGGGAAGCGGCGGCGCTCGGCACCGCCACCCTCGTGCTGGTCTGCGGCGGTCTGCCGCCCGGCAGCCGCGATCTGCCCGGCGCCCGCGAGCGGGTCGCGAGCGCCCTGGCCGAGCTGTCCCCGTACGCCGCCGAGCGGGGCGTACGCCTGGCCGTCGAACCGCTCCACCCCATGTACGCGGCGGACCGCTGTGTCCTCTCCACCCTCGGCCAGGCCCTGGACCTGGCCGAACGCTTCCCGCCCGAGCAGGTGGGCGTGGTCGTGGACACCTACCACCTGTGGTGGGACGACACCTTGGCCACGCAGCTCGCCCGGGCCGGCGAGCGCATCGCGGCCTTCCAGCTCGCCGACTGGGTCACCCCGCTGCCCGCCGGAGCGCTTCTTGGGCGCGGCCAACTCGGCGACGGCTGCGTCGACTTCGGCTGGTTCCGCGACCGGGTGGCGGCCGCGGGCTACCACGGCCCCATCGAGGTGGAGATCTTCAACGAGGCGCTGTGGGCGCGCGAGGGCGCAGCGGTCCTGGCCGAGACCCTGGACCGCTTCGCCGCCCACGTACTGCCGGGGAGCCGTACCGCCGCGGCCCCTGACCCGCGGCCCCCTGACCCGCCGCCCGCTACCCCGCCTTCCTCTTGGCGATCACCTTCATCACCACGGGAAGCACCATCTCCACCCCCTTGAGCACCGCTTCCCTGGGCAGCCCCGTCCGCTTGGAGACCGCGTCGGCCACCGGCCCGGCGACCTTCCCGGCCATCCCCGCGCCCATGGCCCCGCCCGCCGCCCCGCCGAGCCCGCCGGTGAGGCCGCCGAGCTTGCCCGTCAGCCCGCCCAGCCCGCCGCCCCCGCCCGAGGGCTGGGGCGGTTCGGTCACCTCCGGCGGCAGTTCGGAGACCGTGCTCTGCACCACCTGCTTGGCGCCGTCGGTGTCGGTGCCCATCTCCGTGGCCAGCTCTTGGAGGCGGTCGTCGCCGAGTTCGTTCAGTACGTCGCTGTGCAGCGATTCGGTACTCATACCCATGACGCTCGCGCAGGCCCGCCCCGCCCGGAAGGCGCAACCGCGGCCCGGCTCCGGCGCGTTGAGTCACTTCGGAATTACTCCCCGAAATCGCGCAACCCTTGTCCGCCCCTGAGTGTCGTACTTGGCGTCGGGCATCCAGGGGGTGGATCCGGGGGGATTCCAGGGGCCCGCGCGGAGGGGGGAGCCGAGGGGCCCGGTCGCTGCACCGGGCCCCTCGAAACACCCTCCCGACCCCGCGAAGAAGCGCTCCCGCCAGGCGTTTGCCGCCTCTCCTGCCAGGCCCCCCGACCGTTGTCCACAGGCCCCGACGCGATGTCACAGCCCGGCGGTACCGTCGTCGCATGTTCACACCAGCCGTGGTCGAAGGGGTCCTGGAGCGGATCACCTACGCCAACGAGGACAGCGGCTACACCGTCGCGCGCGTCGACACCGGCCGCGGATCGGGCGATCTGCTCACCGTCGTCGGTTCGCTCCTGGGCGCGCAGCCGGGGGAGTCGCTGCGGATGGAGGGCCGTTGGGGCTCGCACCCGCAATACGGCAAGCAGTTCACGGTCGAGAACTACACCACCGTGCTCCCCGCCACCATCCAGGGCATCCGCCGCTACCTCGGCTCCGGCCTGATCAAGGGCATCGGCCCGCGCATCGCCGACCGCATCACCGAGCACTTCGGCACGGACACCCTGGAGGTGATCGAGAACGAGCCGGAGCGGCTGGTCGAGGTGCCGGGCCTGGGCCCCAAGCGCACCAAGATGATCGGCGCCGCCTGGGAGGAGCAGAAGGCCATCAAGGAGGTCATGGTCTTCCTCCAGGGCGTCGGCGTCTCCACCTCCATCGCGGTGCGCATCTACAAGAAGTACGGCGACGCCTCCATCTCCGTGGTCAAAAACCAGCCCTACCGCCTGGCGGCCGACGTCTGGGGCATCGGCTTCCTGACCGCCGACCGCATCGCGCAGGCGGTCGGCATCCCGCACGACAGCCCCGACCGGGTCAAGGCGGGCCTGCAGTACGCCCTGTCCCAGTCCACCGACCAGGGCCACTGCTTCCTCCCCGAGGAGCAACTGATCGCGGACGCCGTCAAGTTGCTCCAGGTGGACACCGGCCTGGTCATCGACTGCCTGGCCGAGCTGGCAGAGGACCCCGAGGGCGCGGTCCGCGAGAGCGTCCCGGCCTCCGACGGCGGCGATCCCGTGACGGCCGTCTATCTGGTCCCCTTCCACCGCGCCGAGATCTCCCTGGCCGGGCAGCTCACGCGCCTGCTGCGCTCGCCGGAGGACCGGATGCCGGCCTTCCGGGACGTGGCCTGGGACAAGGCCCTGGCCTGGCTCGCGGACCGTACGGGCGCGAAGCTGGCGCCCGAGCAGGAGGCCGCGGTGCGCCTCGCGCTGACCGAGAAGGTCGCGGTGCTCACCGGCGGCCCCGGCTGCGGCAAGTCCTTCACGGTCCGCTCCGTGGTCGAGCTGGCCCGCGCCAAGAAGGCGAAGGTGGTGCTCGCGGCGCCCACCGGCCGGGCCGCCAAGCGGCTGTCCGAGCTGACCGGCGCGGACGCCTCCACCGTTCACCGCCTGCTGGAGCTCAAGCCCGGCGGGGACGCCGCGTACGACAAGGACCGCCCGCTGGACGCCGACCTGGTGGTGGTCGACGAGGCCTCCATGCTCGACCTGCTGCTGGCCAACAAGCTCATCAAGGCCGTGCCGCCCGGCGCCCACCTCCTGCTGGTCGGCGATGTGGACCAACTCCCCTCCGTGGGCGCCGGGGAGGTGCTGCGCGACCTGCTGTCCGAGGGCAGCCCGGTGCCCGCCGTCCGGCTGACCCGGATCTTCCGCCAGGCCCAGCAGTCCGGTGTGGTCACCAACGCCCACCGCATCAACTCCGGTGTGGCGCCCATCACTTCGGGCCTGCCGGACTTCTTTCTCTTCCCCGAGGAGGACACCGAGGAGGCCGGCCGCCTTACGGTGGACGTGGTGGCCCGGCGCATCCCGGCGAAGTTCGGGCTCGACCCTCGCCGGGACGTCCAGGTGCTGGCTCCCATGCACCGCGGTCCGGCCGGCGCGGGCACGCTGAACGGACTGCTCCAGCAGGCGGTCACCCCGGCCAGGCCCGACCTGCCCGAGCGCCGCTTCGGCGGCCGGGTCTTCCGTGTCGGCGACAAAGTGACCCAGATCCGAAACAACTACGAAAAGGGCACCAATGGTGTCTTCAACGGCACCGTCGGCGTCGTCACCGCTCTGGACACGGACGAGCAGCGGCTGACGGTGCGTACGGACGAGGACGAGGAGGTCCCCTACGACTTCGACGAACTTGACGAACTCGCACACGCCTACGCGGTGACCATCCACCGCTCCCAGGGCAGCGAGTATCCGGCTGTGGTGATTCCGGTCACCACCGGCGCCTGGATGATGCTGCAGCGCAATCTGCTCTATACGGCCGTGACCAGGGCAAAACGCCTGGTGGTACTGGTCGGCTCCCGCAAGGCTCTGGGCCAGGCTGTACGCACCGTATCCGCTGGTCGGCGGTGCACCGCCCTGGATCACCGACTTGGCGGTGCGATGTGATGTCAGCCCTTTCCCATTTGGGGCGAAGGGGAGCAGGATGGGCAGCTCAAGCGGCACTCAGTGCCGCCTTGAGGCCCTATGGCCGACCCCGAGTGCACATCCAAGGTCCAAATGGGGGAAGGTATAGGCAGTCAGGGCACCTCGAAGAAGAGGCACAACGTCGGTGAGGGATGACGTGAGCGACAACTCTGTAGTACTGCGTTACGGGGACGGCGAATACAGCTACCCGGTCGTCGACAGCAGCGTCGGCGACAAGGGCTTCGACATCTCGAAGCTGCGCGCCCAGACCGGTCTGGTGACCCTGGATTCCGGTTACGGCAACACCGCCGCGTATAAATCCGCGATCACCTATCTCGACGGTGAGAACGGCATTCTTCGCTACCGCGGCTACCCGATCGAGCAGCTCGCAGAGCGCAGCACGTTCCTGGAGACCGCCTACCTCCTGATCAACGGTGAGCTGCCCACCGTCGACGAGCTCTCGAGCTTCAAGCAGGACATCACCTACCACACCCTGCTGCACGAGGACGTCAAGCGTTTCTTCGACGGCTTCCCGCGCGACGCGCACCCGATGGCGATGCTGTCCTCCGTGGTCAGCGCGCTGTCGACGTTCTACCAGGACAGCCACAACCCGTTCGACGAGCACCAGCGCCACATCTCCACGATCCGCCTGCTGGCCAAGCTCCCGACGATCGCGGCCTACGCGTACAAGAAGTCGGTCGGCCACCCCGTGGTCTACCCGCGTAACGACCTCGGCTACGTCGAGAACTTCCTGCGCATGACCTTCTCGGTGCCCGCCGCCGAGTACGAGCTCGACCCGGTCGTCGTCAGCGCGCTGGACAAGCTGCTGATCCTGCACGCGGACCACGAGCAGAACTGCTCGACCTCCACCGTGCGTCTGGTCGGCTCCTCGCAGGCGAACCTCTTCGCCTCGATCTCGGCCGGCATCAACGCCCTGTGGGGCCCGCTGCACGGCGGCGCCAACCAGTCCGTGCTGGAGATGCTCGAGGGCATCCAGCGCGACGGCGGCGACGTCGACTCCTTCATCCGCAAGGTGAAGAACAAGGAAGACGGCGTGAAGCTCATGGGCTTCGGGCACCGCGTCTACAAGAACTTCGACCCCCGGGCGAAGATCATCAAGGCGGCGGCGCACGACGTCCTCTCCGCGCTCGGCAAGTCCGACGAGCTGCTGGACATCGCCCTGAAGCTGGAGGAGCACGCGCTCTCCGACGACTACTTCGTCTCGCGCAAGCTCTACCCGAACGTCGACTTCTACACCGGTCTGATCTACCGGGCCATGGGCTTCCCGACCGAGATGTTCACCGTGCTCTTCGCGCTCGGCCGGCTCCCCGGCTGGATCGCCCAGTGGCACGAGATGATCAAGGAGCCCGGCTCCCGCATCGGCCGTCCGCGCCAGATCTACACCGGCGTCGTCGAGCGCGACTTCGTCCCGGTCGAGCAGCGCTGACGCCAGCAGGACCAGCACCGCACCACCGGCCTCCGGCCCCTGCCCCCATCGGGGCGGGGGCCGGACGTCGTTGGCGCCACGGGAACCGGACCGCGCAGCACCTGGACGAGGAAGAGTGACATGACCGCACACCAGCTGAACCACCGCCCGGTCAGGGCCGCCGTGATCGGTGCCGGGATCGGTGGGCTGGCCACCGCCGTCGCGCTGCGCCACGTGGGCGTGGAGGTAGAGGTATTCGAGCGGGCCGGCGAGCTGAAGGCCGCCGGTTCGGGGCTGTCCGTGATGAGCAACGCACTGTCCGCGCTGGACACCCTCGGTATCGACCTGGGCCTGGAGAAGCGCGGCCAGACCGTGGCCTCGTACGACATCCGTACGCCCCGCGGCGAGCTGATCCGCGCCCTGCCGATCGCCGAGACCGCCGCCGCCGTCGGCGCGCCGAGCGTGTGCATCAGCCGCCCCGGGCTCCAGGCGGCCCTGCTGGCGGCGGCGGGCGATGTGAGCATCGAACTGGGCGCCCTGGCGAGCGGTTTCGAGCCGCACGGGGACGGGGTGCGCATCCGCTTCCAGGACGGCCGGTACGCGGACGCCGACGTCCTCATAGGCGCCGACGGCTTCCACTCCGTCGTACGCCGGCAACTGGTGGGCCCCGATGAGCCGTACCGGGACAGCGGCTATATCGCCTGGCTGGGCCTGACCCCCTACCGGCACCCGCGCCTGACCCCCGGCTCCGTGCACCACTACTGGGGCAGCGGACGCCGCTTCGGACTGATCGACATCGGCCACGGCAACCTGTACTGGTGGGGCACCCAGGACATGCCGGCGGCCGACTCGGCGCACTGGCGGGGCGGCCGGGCCGGAAAGCAAGCCGTGCTGCGCGCCTTCGAGGGGTGGGCCGAGGAGGTGCGGCTGGCCGTCGAGCTGACGCCCGAGGAGAAGATCCTCGGCGTGCCCACGCGCGACCGGGCCTTCCTGGAGCGCTGGGGCCAGGGTCCGGTGACGCTGCTCGGCGACGCCGCCCACCCCATGCTCACCAGCCTCGGCCAGGGCTCCGGCATGGCCATCGAGGACGCCGTCGTGCTGGCGCACAGCCTCCAGGGCGCCGGTGACCCGGCCGCGGCGCTGCGCCGGTACGAGGACGCGCGGCGGGAGCGCACCCGGCAGGTGACCGCGGCCTCGCGCGAGCTGAGCGACATCGAGCAGGCGACGGGTGAGCGGGCGTGCGCCGAGCGGGACGCCTACTTCCGTACGGTGCCCGAGCGGACGCTGCGGGAGCGGCAGGCGGCGTCGATGACCTTTCCCCTGGAGAGCCTGGCCGTGGCCCGCGGCCGGTAGGGACAGCCGGCAGCCGCCGGAGGTCCGTACCAAGGAACAACGAAAGCGCCCCGCCTCCAGATCCCCCCACGGGTCCGGAGCGCGGGGCGCTTCCTCATTTCCCGGGTCGGATTCCCCCCACGGGATCCGTCCGGGCGCCTGGTGGCCGCGGAAACGCCGCGGCTCGCGCCGCGATCTGCCGGGACGCGCACGTACGGGAGGGCCGCTCAAAGCTCCCCGAGTACGTCGCCCCGGCCACGCGTTAGCCTGGCAGATCCCCCAAGATCGGCCTGGCCGTCGTGGTGTGAGCCCCGCCGGGGTGCTCGCACCGCACGGTTAGACTCACGACCCCCCTGGATGGTTACCTCGAATTCGCTGTGATCTAGGTCTCTTGCCATATGGGGGCGAAAACGGTCAAGGGCCCCGATCTGGAGATCAGGGCCCTTGCGTATGAGTGTTGTGTCAGTTGTGGGAGCTTTGTGAAGAAGCGGGGATAACTAGCTGAACGTCCGGAGTCGGAGGCTGTTGCTGACCACGAAGACCGACGAGAAGGCCATCGCGGCGCCCGCGATCATCGGGTTGAGCATCCCGGCCGCGGCGAGCGGGATCGCCGCGACGTTGTAGCCGAACGCCCAGAAGAGGTTGCCCTTGATCGTGGCCAGCGTCCGGCGGGAGAGCCGGATCGCGTCGGCCGCCACCCGCAGATCGCCGCGGACGAGCGTGAGATCGGCCGCCTCGATGGCCGCGTCCGTGCCCGTGCCCATCGCCAGGCCCAGGTCGGCGGTGGCCAGCGCGGCCGCGTCGTTCACCCCGTCCCCGACCATCGCCACGCTGCGGCCCTCGGCCTGCAGCCGCCTGATCTGCGCGACCTTGTCCTCGGGCAGGACCTCGGCGATCACCTCGTCGATCCCCACCTCGCGGGCCACCGCCCGCGCCACGGCGGCGTTGTCGCCGGTCAGCAGCACCGGCGTCAGGCCCAGCGCCCGCAGCCGGGTGACCGCCTCGGCGCTGCTCTCCTTGACCGCGTCGGCCACCGACAGCACTCCGCGCGCCCGGCCGTCCCAGGCCACCAGCACGGCCGTACGCCCCGCCTGCTGGGCCTGCTCGGCGGCGGCCGACAGGTCGGCGGGCAGTTCGATGCCGTCCTGCCGCAGCAGTTCCGGGCGCCCGACGGCCACGGTGCGCCCCTCGACCGTGCCGCGCACGCCCAGCCCGGCCGCGTTCGCGAAGCCGTCCGGCACGGGCAGCGATCCCACCCGCTCCACGGCGCCCTGCGCGATGGCGCGGGCGAGCGGATGCTCGGAGGCGTGCTCCAGCGAACCGGCCAGCCGCAGCAGTTCCTCCTCGTCCACGCCCGGCGCCGCGAGGGCCTGCGTGAGGCGCATCCGGCCCGTGGTGACCGTGCCGGTCTTGTCCAGGACGACGGTGTCCACCCGCCGGGTCGACTCCAGCACCTCGGGCCCCTTGATCAGGATGCCGAGCTGGGCCCCGCGCCCCGTACCGACCATCAGCGCGGTCGGCGTCGCGAGTCCCAGCGCACAGGGGCAGGCGATGATCAGGACGGCGACCGCCGCGGTGAAGGAGGCGCTGGCATCGCCGGTCAGCGCCAGCCAGACGGCCAGGGTGCCCAGCGCGATCAGCAGGACGACGGGGACGAAGACCGCGGAGATGCGGTCCGCCAGGCGCTGCACCCGGGCCTTGCCCGTCTGCGCGCGCTCCACCAGCTCGGCCATCCGCGCCAGCTGGGTGTCGGCGCCGACGCGGGTGGCCTCGACGACCAGCCGCCCGGAGGTGTTCACGCTCGCGCCGGTCACGGCGTCGCCCGGGGCCACGTCCACCGGCACCGACTCGCCGGTCAGCATCGAGGCGTCCACCGCGGCGGTCCCCTCGACGACGGCCCCGTCCGTGGCGATCTTCTCCCCGGGGCGTACGACGAAGCGCTCCCCGACGCTCAGCCGCTCGACGGGGACGCGCACCTCGCGCCCGCCCCGCAGCACGGCCACGTCCCGCGCGCCCAGCTCCATCAGCGCCCGCAGCGCGGCGCCCGCCCGCCGCTTGGAGCGGGCCTCCAGATAGCGACCCAGCAGGATGAAGGCGGTCACCCCGGCCGCGGCCTCCAGGTAGATCGCGGAGGAGCCGTCCGTACGGGAGACGCCGAAGTCGAAGGCGTGCCGCATGCCGGGCATCCCGGCGTCGCCGAAGAACAGCGCCCACAGCGACCAGCCCAGGGCGGCCAGGGTGCCGAGCGAGACCAGGGTGTCCATCGTGGCGGCGCCGTGGCGCAGATTGGTCCAGGCGGCGCGGTGGAAGGGCGCGGCGCCCCAGACCACCACCGGCGCGGCCAGGGTGAGCGCCAGCCACTGCCAGTTGTCGAACTGGAGGGCCGGGATCATGGAGATGAGCACGACGGGGACGGCGAGGGTCGCCGAGACGCCCACCCGCTGCCGCAGCGCGGCGAGTTCGGCGTCCGAGGCCGGTGCCTGCGCCCCCTCCTCGGGTTCTTCGGGCTCGGGCGGCGGCTCCTGGGCCGTGTAGCCGGTCCGCTCGACGGTGGCGATCAGATCGGCGACGGCCACCCCCTCCCCGAAGGAGACCGTCGCCTTTTCCGTCGCGTAGTTGACGCAGGCGCTGACGCCCTCCATCCGGTTGAGCTTCTTCTCGATGCGCGCAGCGCACGAGGCGCAGGTCATGCCGCCGATGGCGAGCTCGACCCGCGCCTGCGCGGTCGTACCTGACATCTGGCTCAGGCCTGGCCCACGAGCTCGTAACCGGCCTCGTCGACGGCGGCGCGTACGGCCTCCTCGTCCAGCGGGGCGCTGGAGACGACGGTCACCTCTCCGGTGGCGGCGACGGCCTTGACGGAGGCGACGCCGGCGATCTGGGAGATCTCCTCGGAGACCGCGCCTTCGCAGTGGCCGCAGGTCATGCCGGTCACCTTGTAGGTGGTGGTGACCTCGCCGACCTGCACGTCGGTGGCGGAGCCGCCGGTGTGGCAGGAGCCTTCGGGGGTGCAGCAGGAGCCGTTGGTCGATGCGGCGGTCATGGATTCTCCTCGTGGTGCTTGGTGGTGCCTGCGGATACAGGGTCGTACAAGCGGGGTGCGCGAGGGGCCCGGGTCGCCCGTTTCCCCCCTCACGGGATCCACTGTATACCCCTAGGGGGTATCAATCCAGCCCGGTCCTGAGCCGCTCCCGATATCCGCCGTTGCCTCGCGCCCAAACGCGCGTCAGCCTGGGGGATATGAGCTCGGGGGAGGACCGAGGAGGCGGGCGCCATGGACGCGCTCTCCCTGTACGGGCTGCTGGCGCTGACGACCGCGCCGCCGCTGCTGCCGAACTCCGCCCTGCTCGTCACCGCCGGCGTGCTCGCCTCGCAGGGTGAGCTCTCCCTGGCGCTGGTCCTCGCGGTCGTCGCGGGCAGTGCGCTCGCCGGCGATCTGCTGATGCTGCTGACGGCCCGCCGCTTCGGCGGCCCCGCGCGCGCCTGGATGCTGCGCCGCCCGCGCCGCCGCGCCCTGATGCAGTGGACCACCGTGCGCATCCGCCGCCGCGGCCTGCCCTTCCTGGTCGCGGTGCGCTTCCTGCCCAGCGGCCGCATCGCCGGGGCGGTGGTCTCGGGCGTACTGCGCTATCCCGTACGCCGCTTCGCGCTCGCCGCCGCCGTCGCGGAGTCGATCTGGGCGACGTACTCGGTGGGCCTGGGCTACCTCGGCAGTGCCTGGGCGGGCGATCCGCTCAACGCCGCCCTCCTGGGCATCGGTGTCTCGGTGGCCATCGCCGCCCTGGGCGCCCTGGCGGAGTGGGCGGCCCGCCGCCGGGCCTCGCGCCCCCTGCCCCCGGCCCGCGGCGCGGCCCCCTCCGCCGAGGCCGGCCGCCCCGCTTCCCCCGCCCCCTGAACCCGTCCCATCACCGCTGCGCTTTGCCCCCTATGTGGTAAATACCCCCCATGTCGCAGTCCGGGACCCTCATCCTCATCATGGCGATCGCCGTGGCCGCCCCGCTCCTCGCCTACGGCCTCGGCCGCTGGCTGCCCGTCCCCCTGGTCATCTTCGAGATCGTCCTCGGCATCCTCATCGGCCCGGACGTGCTGGGCTGGGCCCACCGCGACCAGGTCATCGACGCGCTGTCCCAACTGGGCCTGGCCACCCTGATCTTCCTGGCCGGGTACGAGATCGAGTTCGACAAGGTCCGCGGCGACACCCTCACCCGCTCCTGCTACGCCTGGCTCATCGCCCTCGCCGCCGCCCTGGCCATCGCCTTCGCGATCTCGGCCGGCAGCGCCACCAAGGCCTTCGTCATCGGCACCGCCCTGACCAGTACGGCCCTGGGTACCGTCCTGCCGGTCCTGCGCGACTCCGGCGACCTGGGCACCCGCTTCGGCTCGGTGATGATGGCCACCGGCGCGGTCGGCGAGTTCGGCCCCATCATCGCCATGGCCCTGCTCCTCAGCGGCCGGGGCGCCGGCGAATCCACCGTCCTGCTCGCCGCGTTCGCCCTGCTCACCGCCGCCGCGGTCTACTGGGCGCTGCGCCCCACGCCGCCCTGGTTCTCCCGCGTCATCGCCAAGACCCTGCACTCCAGCGGCCAGTTCGCCATCCGCTTCTTCGTGCTGCTGCTGGCCGTGATGCTCGGCATCTCCCAGGCCTTCGGGCTGGACGTCCTGCTCGGCGCCTTCGCGGCCGGCATCATCATGCGCCTGGTGCTGACCGGCGCGGCCCCCGAGTCCAGCGACGAGATCCTCGGCAAGATCGAGGCGATGGGCTTCGGCTTCCTCGTCCCGCTCTTCTTCATCGTCACCGGCATCGAATTCGACCTCGCCTCCCTCTTGGACAACGGCCGTCCGCTCCTGCTCCTGCCCGTCTTCCTCGCCCTCTTCCTCCTCGTACGCGGACTGCCCATCGCCCTCCTGGCCCCCCGCGACCTCACCCGCCGCGACCGCGGCGCCCTGATGCTCTACGGCTCCACCGCCCTCCCGCTGGTCGTCGCCATCACCACCATCGGCCTCGACGACAACGTCCTGCGCCCCGGCGAAGCCGCCGCCCTGGTAGGCGCCGGCATGGCCTCCGTCCTCCTCTTCCCCCTCCTCGCCCTGCGCCTGCGCACCCCGGCCCGCCCCGCCCCGACGGGCCCCCGCGAAGGCGCGACGGAGTCGTGGTGAGGGAGCGCGGCTATGAGGTGCGCAGGTCGCGGTCCACGGCGCGCAGGAGGGTGAGGAGCATGGTGTTGAGGGGGGTGGGGAGGCCGTGGCGGGCGGCGGTGCGGACGATGGTGCCGGTGATGTGTTCGTGCTCCAGGGGACGGCCGGCGAGGCGGTCGTAGAGCATGGAGGTGCCGCCGTCGGGCGGGACGGCCGCGTACATGTCCAGGGTGGCCTGGACGTCGGCCTCGCTCAGGTCCGCGCCCTCGGCGCGGGCGACCGCTACCGCCTCGCGCAGGATGTCCTTGGCCAGGCGGGCCATGTCCGGGTCGGCGAAGATGCCCAGGCGCTGTTGCAGGAGGGCGGTGAGGGGGTTGGCCGCGACGTTGGTGAGGAGCTTGCGCCAGGTGACGGTGGTGAAGTCCGGGACGGTACGGACGGTCAGGCGGCCGCCGGCGAGCAGGGCGGCCAGGCGGTCGGCGGCTTCGCCCTTGGGGACGTGGAGTTCGTTGCCCACGTAATGCGCGATACGGCCGGGGGCGGTGCGCTCGGCCGATATGTAGGCGAGGGCGGGGAGCGCCGAGGCGCCGGGCGGCAGGAGCGGGGACACCCGCTCGACGTGGTCGACGCCGTTCTGGACGACGGCGACGGTGGTGTGCGGCCCGCACAGATGGCGCAGCCAGCCCGCGGCGCCCGGGGTGTCCTGGGCCTTGGTGGCCAGGAACACCCAGTCCGCGGGCTGCTGTTGGGCGGGGTCGGTGGCGAAGCGCACCGCCGGAGAAAGGACTTCGCCGCCGGTCTCGACCGTCAGCCGGTCCACAGGAGCGCGCACGCAGAGCGTGACGTCATGGCCGGCGTCGTGGACGAGGGCGGCGATCAGCCCGCCGATCGAGCCGCCGCCGATCACCGCGACCCGGGCTGCGGTAGGTGAGTGCTCCATGCCCGGATCGTAAGGGAGAGGTACGGCGGTGGATACGGTGATGGCTCGCGGTGGGGTGGAGGCGCCCTTCACGGGGCGCGGGGCGGTGTCGATGTGCGGCTCCGCCGCGTGGGCGCGACCAGCCGCAGACGGCCTGCAGCCGGCCGGTCACACTCCCCGCCGACCGCTCAGGTCTCCCGCTTGCCCCGGTGGCCGGGCCGCTGGGCGACCCAGTCGCGGATGGTGTCGGCGAACCAGTAGGGCTTGCCGCCCTCCACCAGATCGGGCGGTGGCAGCAGACCGTGCTTGCGGTAGGAGCGCACGGTGTCGGGCTGCACCCGGATGTGTGCGGCGATCTCCTTGTACGACCAGAGCCTCCGGTCGGTCATGTGACTCGCACCTCCCTGAGCCGCACACGGCGTCGGACCTGGCGGACCGGCGGGGGGACCGCGTGCGGCTGATGATCACTCAGCCTGTGCCCGGTGAACGACGCCGAATGACCGCGGGCTAGGGGCTGTTGACCGGATGTGACGGAAGGCCCGCGTAATGGTGACAGCTGTGACGGGCTGGACGACGTGTCACGAAATGCGTCGCGAGGGTGAGGAGAGGTGTGAGGGGGCGGGGGAGTGGGGAAGGGCGGGCGCCGGGCCCGTACCGCGGCACCGTCGCCTCCCCGGGACCCGCCCCGCCCGCCGTCTCAGCCCAGCTCGGCCACCCGCTCGTCGATCTCCGCGAGCGTCACCGGGCGGTGCTCGCTCAAGGAGAGCGCGCCGGCCTCGGCGACCAGGACGGAGCGCAGGGCCTCCTGGCCGGAACAGGGGTTGTCCCGCTCGCCCCGCGCCGCCTGGACGAAGGCCGCCAACTCGGCGCGGTAGGCCGGCCCGAAGCGCTCCAGGAAGCCGGTCCAGGGGTGGGCCGGGGCGGCGGGGCCGTCCGGTTCGGCGGAGGCGAAGGGGGTACGGGAGTCCAGCCCGACCACCCACTGGTCCCGCTCGCCCGCGATCTCCATGCGGATGTCGTAACCGGCGCCGTTGTAGCGGGTGGCGGTGGCGGTGACCAGGGTGGCGTCGTCGAGGGTGAGCAGGACGGTCGCGGTGTCCACGTCACCGGCCTCGCGGAAGAAGTCCGCGCCGCCGTTGGCCCCGGTGGCGTACACCTCCACCACCTCACGGCCCGTCACGAACCGTACGGCGTCGAAGTCGTGGACGAGGCAGTCGCGGATCAGCCCGCCGGAGAAGGGGAGGAACTCCGGGGGCGGGGGCGCGGCGTCGGAGGTGACGGCGCGGATGGTGTGGATGCGGCCGAGCGCGCCGGTGCGTACGGCTTCGCGGGCCGCGAGGTAGCCGGGGTCGAAGCGGCGCTGGAAGCCCATCTGGAGGAGGGTGCCGGCCTCCTCGACCTCCTGCAGCGCCCGGACCGTGCCGGGCAGATCCATGGCGATGGGCTTTTCGCAGTAGGCGGGGAGGCCGGCGCGGGCGGCGCGGGTGATGAGGGCGGCGTGGGAGGAGGTGGCGGTGGCGATGACGAGGGCGTCGATGTCCGCCGCGAAGACGGTGTCGACGGTGGCGGCGGGGTAGGCGCCGATCCGGGCGGCGAGTTGGGCTGCGCGCCCGGCGTCGGCGTCGCCGATCAGCACCTCCTCGACGCCGTCCGTCTGGGTCAGGGCCTCGGCGTGGAAGGAGCCGAGGCGGCCTGCGCCGAGGAATCCGATGCGCATGGTTTTTACCGTTTCTGGTGCGTGGGGTGGGGGTGGGTGAGGGCGGCTGCCCGCCGGTGGGGGTTCCGGTTGTGCCCACCCGTTCCGCCCTGCGGAACGCCTGCCCACAACCGGGGCTAGTCGGCGGCCTTACGGAGTTCGTGTTCGAGGTCTTCCAGGGCCATTCCCTTGGTTTCGGGGGCGTAGCGCTTGCAGAAGAGGAAGGAGAGGGCGCACATGGCGGCGAAGAGCCAGAAGGTGACGCTGGCGCCCACCGCGTCCAGGAGGACGGGGAAGAGCAGTGCCACGCCGAAGTTGACCAGCCACATCACGAACACGGCGGAGCCCATGGCTAGTCCGCGGACCTTCAGCGGGAACATCTCGGCGAGCAGCAGCCAGACGCCGGTGTTCAGCGTGGCCTGCATGAAGGCCATGTACAGGACCATCAGGCCGAGAACGAGGTAGCTGACCGGCGTGGACTTGGGGAGGTGGAAGGAGGCGCCGAGGGCGAGCAGGGAGACGGCCATGCCGGTGAGGCCGCCCATCAGCATCGGGCGCCGGCCCAGCCTGTCGATGAGCGACATCCCGACCGCGGTGGCGATCACGGAGATGGCGCCGACAGCGATGGTGGCGGTGATGGCCGCGTTGGTGCCCAGGCCGGTGGTCTGGAGGATCTTGGGCGCGAAGTAGATGACCGCGTTGACGCCGGTGATCTGCTGGACGATCGCCAGGCCGATGCCGATGAGCAGGATGCGCCGCACCCACGGGGTGCGCAGCTCCTGCCACGCGCCGCGCTGGGCGTTCTCCTCCAGCGAGCGGGCGTGGTCGATACGGGCCAGCTCCCCGTCCACCTCCTCGGCGGGCAGCGTGCGCCGCAGTACGGCGGCGGCTTCTTGCGTACGGCCCTTGCTGATGTACCAGCGGGGGGTGTCGGGCAGGAAGAACATCCCGATGAACAGCGCGACGGCGGGCAGCGCGGCCAGGCCCAGCATCCAGCGCCAGGCTTCCCACTGGGCGAGCAGCGCGTTGATGAGGTACGCCAGCAGCTGACCGCTGACGATCATCAGGGAGTTGAAGGAGACCAGGCGGCCGCGGATGTGCGGGGGAGCGATCTCGGAGAGGTAGAGCGGGGTGATGACGGAGGCGCTGCCGACCGCGAGGCCGAGGGCGAAGCGCGCGAGGACCATCAGGGGGACGGTGGGGGCCAGGGCCACGGCGACGGCGCCGCCGATGAAGACGGCGCCCGCCCACAGCAGGGACTGCTTGCGGCCCAGCCGGTCCGACATCCGCCCGCCGGCCAGCGAGCCGAAGGCCGCGCCGATGAGCAGGGCGCTGGTGATGACGCCCTCGCCGAGCGAGGTGAGGGAGAAGTGCTTCTCCATGAAGGGCAGGGCGCCGGAGACGACTCCGGTGTCGTAGCCGAACAGGGCGCCGCCGATGGCGGCGATGGCAGCGATGCCGACGATGAAGCGCTGGGCGCCGCGGGCAGAGGCCGCCGCAGAAGCGGTCCTGTCCGTGGGCGCCGCCGGTCTGGTCGGGGCGGCCATGCGTCAGCTCCCGTACCGGGAGGCGCGTGGGGGCCGGGGGGTGTCCCCCGGGGAGTGCAGCATGAGGGGGTGGCCTTTCGGTGTGTAACAAGGAGGGGGTCCTGATGTCACAAGGCGGGGGCCGGGGCGGGCTCAGCCGTACAGGCCGGGCCGCTCGACCAGGTCGACGCCTGCGCGCTCGCCGGTGGCCTGGGCGCGTACGCCCGCCTCGCACACCGCGGCCGCCGCGTAGCCGTCCCAGCAGCTGGGGCCCTCCACCTCGCCGCGCCGGGTGGCGTCCACCCAGCGCTGCACCTGCCGGTCGTAGGCCTCCTCGAAGCGCTCCACGAAACCGGGGGTGATGGACGTGCCGTACTGGCCACCGGAGTTGACGAACACGCCGTGCTCGTCGCCGATGCGGGCGGTGCCGCTCTCGCAGACCGCCTCGCAGCGCACCTGGTAGCCGAAGCCGCAGTTGACGAAGATCTCGGTGTCCACGATCTGGCCGTCGGCGGTCTCGAAGAGGATCAGCTGGGGGTCGCTGAGGCCTTCGGGGGCGTTGCCGGTGGGGGCCGGGCGCAGCGCGCGTACGGCGGTGATCTCGGTGCCCAGGAGCCAGCGGGTGGTGTCGATCTCGTGGACCACCGAGTCGTTGATCATCATCGCGTCGGTGAAGCCGGGCGGGCTGTCGGGGTTGCGGTGCTGGTGGTGCAGCATGAGCGTACGGCCGTAAGTCCCGGCGTCCAGAAGGGACTTGAGCCGGAGGTAGTCGGTGTCGTAGCGGCGCATGAAGCCGACCTGTACGCGCCGGTGGCCCAGCTCCTGCTCCGCGCGCAGCACCCGCAGCGCCGAGCCGGCGTCGGGGGTGAGCGGCTTCTCGCACAGGACGGGCAGGTCGCGTGCGAAGGCGGCCAGCAGCGTGGCCTCGTGGGCAGGCCCGGGGGAGGCGATCAGGACCGCGTCCACGGCGGGGTCGGCCAGCGCGGCGGCCGGGTCGGTGTAGGGCGTGCACCCCTCGATGCCCCCGGCGACGGCCTTGACGCGGTCCGCGTCCACGTCGACGACCGCGGCCACCCGCGCGCCGCTGATGACGCCGTTGATGCGGCGTACGTGGTCGGCGCCCATGCGCCCGGTGCCGATGACGGCGACACCCAGGGTCTGCTGCAGGCTCATCTCGTCTTGTCTCCTTGCTCCGCGGGGGAGTCGGTCAGGCGCCGCAGGAGCGCAGGAAGCGGCGGGTGCGCTGGGCGATGGGGAAGGGCTGGTCGGGCGGGCAGGGGTACATGTCCTGCTCGACGATGGCGAACAGGTCCACGTCCAGGGCCTGGGCGGCCTCCAGTACGGGCGGCAGCGCGGGCACGCCCAGCGGCGGTTCGCACATCACGCCCTGCTGGACGGCGGGCCCGAAGGGGGTGCCGTTCTTGGTGACGCCGGAGAGGATCTCCGGGTCCACCTGCTTGAGGTGCAGATAGCCGATCCGCTCGCCGTAGGTCTTGATGAGCTTGACGCTGTCGCCGCCGCAGTAGGCGTAATGGCCGGTGTCCAGGCAGAGGTTGACCAGGCCGGAGTCGGTGCCGTCCAGGAAGCGCTCGACGTGCTCCTCGGTGTCGATGTGGGTGTCGGCGTGCGGGTGGACCACGATGTCCAGGCCGAACTCCTCGCGCACCCGGCGGCCCAGCTTCTCCATGCCGCTCGTCAGGTGCTTCCACTGCTCACCGGTCAGCTCGCTGGGCTCCAGCAGCTCGGCGGTCTTGTCGTCCCGCCAGAAGGAGGGGATGACGACCAGGTGCCGCGCGTCCATCGCCCGCGCGAGGGCGGCGACTTCACCGACGTGTGCCCAGGTGGCGTCCCAGACGTCCGGGCCGTGGTGCAGCGAGGTGAAGACGGTGCCGGCCGAGACCTTCAGGCCGCGCCGGCCGGTCTCCTCGCGCAGGACGGCGGGGTCGGTGGGGAGGTAGCCGTACGGGCCCAGCTCGATCCACTCGTACTCGGCCTCGGCCACCTCGTCGAGGAAGCGCCGCCAGGGCACCTGCTGCTCGTCGTCGGGGAACCACACCCCCCAGGAGTCGGGGGCCGAACCGATGCGAAGGCGGTCCAGAGCGGGCGTGAACGCGCGGGGCGTGGACATGCTGCGGCTCTCCTCTCACCGGTCGACGGTGACCGGGAAGGCGCTGGGTGGGGTTGTGGGGCACAGCCTCTACGGCCCTCCGGAGAGTGTCAAGACTTCGTCCTGACATAAGGACTTAAGGACTTTGTAACCCGTGACCTCCCGGCCATGGTCCCACTTCCGACGTCAGAATGTAAGGACAAACTGTTGACAGGGTCTGACCCGCCCCGTTAGACCTGTGGACGGAGCCGATCCACCGGGCCGGGAGGCGATGTGCCGGGCCCCAGCGAAAGGGAGCTCATGACCGAGCAGCTCAGGACCGAGCCGTACGACCTGATCACCATGGGCCGCATCGGCGTGGACATCTATCCGCTGCAGACCGGGGTCTCCCTGGCCGAGGTGGAGACGTTCGGCAAGTTCCTCGGCGGCTCGGCCACCAACGTCGCGGTCGCCGCCGCCCGCCTCGGGCGCGCCACGGCCGTCATCTCCCGCACCGGGCGCGACCCCTTCGGCGACTACATCCACCAGGCGCTGCGCGACTTCGGCGTGGACGACCGCTGGGTGATGCCCGTCGACCCGTACCCGACGCCGGTCACCTTCTGCGAGATCTTCCCGCCGGACGACTTCCCTCTCTACTTCTACCGCCGCCCCAAGGCCCCCGACCTGGTCATCCGGCCCGAGGAACTGGACCAGGAGGCCATCAGGGCCGCCCGGATCTTCTGGGTCACCGGTACGGGCCTGTGCGAGGAGCCCAGCCGGGCCGCGACCCTGGCCGCGCTCGAAGCCCGTGCCAAGTCCGGGGCGACGGTCTTCGACCTGGACTGGCGGCCGATGTTCTGGGGCGGCGAGGGCGGCGCCTCCGGGGACGGCGGCGCCAGTGGCCCCGCCGCGATGGCCAAGGCCCGCCCGTACTACGAAGCCGCCCTCGCCCACACCACCGTCGCGGTGGGCAACGTGGACGAGGCCGAGGTCGCCACCGGCCTGCGCGAGCCCGAGGACTGCGCCCAGGCGCTGCTGGACATGGGCGTCGAACTGGCCGTCATCAAGCAGGGCCCCAAGGGCGTGCTCGCCGTGCACCGCGACGGCCGCAGTGCCGAGGTCCCGCCCACCCCCGTCGAGGTCGTCAACGGCCTGGGCGCCGGTGACGCCTTCGGCGGCGCGCTGTGCCACGCCCTGCTCGACGGCTGGGACCTGTCGCGGGCGATGCGCTACGCCAACGCCGCGGGCGCCATCGTCGCCACCCGCCTGGCCTGCTCCTCCGCCATGCCGACCACCACCGAGGTCGAGGCGTTCCTCACCGGGCACTGAGCCCGCCCGTCCGCCGCCGACCCCCCTTCCCAGAAGGTGAGAACCGCCTTGACCACTCGGATCTCCGACCTCGTGACGCTGCGGGCCAGACACCCCGAAGCCGTCGCGGAGGCCGCGGCGCGCCGCACCCGACGCCCCCTGATCGGCGACAGCGGACGGCTGATGATCGTCGCGGCCGACCACCCGGCGCGCGGCGCACTCGCCGTCGGCGACCACCGCCTGGCCATGGCCAACCGCCTGGACCTGCTGGAGCGGCTGTGCCTGGCGCTGAGCCGCCCCGGTGTGGACGGCGTGCTGGCCACCGCCGACATCCTGGAGGACCTGCTGCTGCTCGGCGCCCTGGACAACAAGGTCGTCATGGGCTCGATGAACCGCGGCGGACTGGCCGGCGCCTCCTTCGAGATGGACGACCGCTTCACCGGACACCGCCCCCAGGACCTCGCCCGGCTCCGCTTCGACGCGGGCAAGCTGCTGCTGCGCATCGACTACGACGACCCCGGGTCGCTGACGACGCTCCAGTCCGCCGCCCGCGCCATCGACGCGATGGCCGAGCGCGAACTGCCCGTATTCGTCGAGCCGTTCATCTCCCGCACGGTGGACGGCAAGGTCGTCAACGACCTGGGCGCCGAGGCCGTCACCACGTCCGTCGCCATCGCCTCCGGGCTCGGCGGCACCTCCGCGTACACCTGGCTCAAGCTGCCCGTCACCCGCGACCCGGACGACATGGCGCGGGTCTGCGAGGCCTCCACGCTGCCCACCGTCCTGCTGGGCGGCGAGGTGGGCGCCGACCAGGACGGCGCCTACGAGCGGTGGCGCAAGGCGCTGCGGCTGCCCTCCGTACAGGGCCTGGTCGTGGGGCGCTCGCTGCTGTACCCCGCCGACGGGGACGTGGCGCGGGCGGTGGACACCGCCGTCGGACTTCTTTAACTGTCAGTGGTGAGTAGGAGACTTGCAGTCATGAGTGCTGAGTTCCACATCCGCGCGGGGTCCGGGGCCGACGGCCCGTACGCCCTGGACATCGACCCCGGCAAGGCGGGCTGGAGCCACTCCTCCTTGCGCGTCCTGGACCTGCCGCCCGGCGGCGAGCACACCTTCGACACCGGCGACAGCGAGTGGATCGTGCTGCCCCTGAGCGGCGGCTGCACGGTCCGCGCCGACGGTGGCGAGCGCTTCGAACTGGCCGGGCGCCAGAGCGTGTTCAGCGGTGTCACGGACTTCGCGTACGTGCCGCGCGACGAGCGGGTGCGCATCGACAGCGCGGCCGGCGGGCGCTTCGCGCTGACCGGCGCCCGCTGCGAGCGCCGCCTGCCGGCCCGCTACGGCCCCGCCTCCGGCGTCCCCGTGGAGCTGCGCGGCGCGGGCGCCTGCTCGCGCCAGGTCAACAACTTCGGTGCGGCGGGCGTCTTCGAGTGCGACAGGCTCATCGCCGTCGAAGTGCTCACCCCCGGCGGCAACTGGTCCTCCTACCCTCCCCACAAGCACGACGAGTGCCGCCCCGGCGAGGAGTCGCAGCTGGAGGAGATCTACTACTACGAGATCGCCTCCGCCCACGGCGCCGAGGGCCTGGGCTACCAGCGCGTCACCCCCTCCGGGCAGGGCCGCGGCACGGACGTTTTGGCCGAAGTCCGCAGCGGCGACGCGGTGTTGATCCCCGACGGCTGGCACGGCCCCTCCATCGCCGCGCCCGGCCACGACATGTACTACCTCAACGTCATGGCGGGCCCCGGCGCGGACCGCCAGTGGCTGATCTGCGACCACCCCGACCACGGCTGGATCCGCTCCACCTGGCCCGAGCAGCCCGTCGATCCCCGCCTGCCCCTCTACGACGCGCCCGCAGGAGACCCCCGATGAGCACCGCCACCGCTGTCACGACCCGCCGCCTGACGGTCGCCCAGGCCCTGGTGGAGTTCCTGGCCCACCAGTACACCGAGCGCGACGGCCGGCGCCACCGCCTGATCAACGCCTGCTGGGGCATCTTCGGCCACGGCAATGTGGCCGGCATCGGCCAGGCCCTGCTGGAGTCCGAGGGCGCGCTGCCCTACCTCCAGGGCCGCAACGAGCAGGCCATGGTGCACGCCGCGGTCGGCTACGCCCGCCAGCGCGACCGCCTGGCCGCCCAGGCC
The DNA here is from genome assembly GCF_058245575.1 of Streptomyces sp. UF-297. NCBI lineage: Bacteria > Bacillati > Actinomycetota > Actinomycetes > Kitasatosporales > Streptomycetaceae > Streptomyces > Streptomyces sp. UF-297. The sequence goes on from NZ_JBSIBZ010000101.1 coordinate 27,624, forward strand.
GTCACCACCTCCATCGGCCCCGGCGCCACCAACCTCGTCACCGGCGCGGCCCTGGCCACCGTCAACCGCCTGCCGGTGCTGCTCCTGCCCGGCGACGTCTTCGCCACCCGGCCCGCCGACCCCGTCCTCCAGCAGCTCGAAGTGCCCTACGCGGGCGATGTGTCGGTCAACGACGCGCTGCGCCCCGTCTCGCGCTACTTCGACCGCGTCACCCGCCCCGAGGCGCTGATCCCCGCCGCCCTCCAGGCCGTGCGGGTGCTCGCCGACCCCGTCGAGACCGGCGCGGTCACCCTCGCCCTGCCACAGGACGTCCAGGCCGAGGCGTACGACTGGCCCGAGGAGTTCTTCGCCGACCGCGTCTGGCACGTGCCCCGCCCGGTGCCCGAAGCGCGCGCCCTGGCCGACGCCGTACGAGCCGTCCGCGCGGCCCGCCGCCCGCTGATCGTCGCCGGCGGCGGCGTCCACCACAGCCAGGCCGAAGAAGCGCTGCGCGCCTTCGTGGACGCCACCGGCATCCCCGTCGCCTCCACCCAGGCGGGCAAGGGCTCGCTGCGCCACGACCACGCGGCCGACGTCGGCGGCATCGGCCACACCGGCACCGCCACCGCCGACGAACTCGCCCGCACCGCCGACCTGGTCATCGGCGTCGGCACCCGCTACACCGACTTCACCACCGCCTCCGCCACTCTCTTCGCCGACCCCGGCGTGCGCTTCCTCAACCTCAACATCGCCTCCTTCGACTCCCACAAACTGGGCGCGTCCTGCCTGGTCGCCGACGCCAGGGCGGGACTGGAGGCACTGACCCGGGCGCTGTCGGACCACCGCGTCACGGCCTCCTACGAGCAGGAGTACGCCGCCGCGAAGGCGGACTGGGAGCGCCGAGTGGACGCCGCGTACGCCGCCGAGGACTCCCAGCGCCCCTCCCAGACGCAGGTGCTCGGCGCCCTGGACGCCGTCGTCGGCGACGAGGACGTGGTCATCAACGCCGCGGGCTCCCTCCCCGGCGACCTCCACAAGCTCTGGCGGGCCCGCTCGCGGCGCCAGTACCACCTCGAATACGGCTACTCCTGCATGGGATACGAGATCCCCGCCGCCATCGGGGTGCGCCTGGCCGCCCCCGACCGCCCCGTGTGGGCCCTGGTCGGCGACGGCACGTACCTGATGATGCCCACCGAGATCGTCACCGCGGTCCAGGAAGGCATCAACATCAACGTCGTCCTGCTGCAGAACCACGGTTACGCCTCCATCGGCGGGCTCTCCCAGCAGGTGGGCGGCGAGCGCTTCGGTACGGCCTACCGCTTCCGCGCCAAGGACGGCACGTACACCGGCGATCCGCTGCCCGTCGACCTCGCCGCCAACGCCGCTTCGCTGGGCATGCACGTCATCCGGGCCCGGACGGCCGGCGAGCTGCGCGCGGCGCTGGCCGAGGCCCGCGCCGGTGACCGCCCCACATGTGTCTATGTCGAGACCGAAACCTCCGACACTGTGCCGGGCGCGCCCGGCGCGCAGGCCTGGTGGGATGTGCCTGTCGCCCAGATCGCGACGCGCCCGGCGGCGCTCGCCGCCCGCCAGGAGTACGACCGGCAGGTCACCGCCCGCCGCCGCCACCTGTGATGCCCGCCCCAGCCCGCTGCCGTACCGCTCGCAACGAAAGGCCCGTCCCATGCAGACCATCAACCACTGGATCGGCGGCAAGCCCGTAGAGGGCACGTCCGGGACCTTCGGACCGGTCTACAACCCCGCGACCGGCGCCCAGGACAAGCAGGTCGCCTTCGCCTCCGTCGACGAGGTGGACGCCGCGGTCGCCGCCGCCAAGGAAGCCTTCAGGACCTGGGGCACCAGCTCCCTGGCCAAGCGCACCGCCGTCCTGTTCAAGTACCGCGAGCTGATCGACGCGCACCGCGACGAACTCGCCGCGCTGATCACCGCCGAGCACGGCAAGGTGCACTCCGACGCGCTCGGCGAGGTCGCCCGCGGCCTGGAGATCGTCGAACTGGCCTGCGGCATCCCCGAGAAGCTCAAGGGCGAGCTGTCCACCCAGGTCTCCACCCGCGTCGACGTGGCCGCCATCCGCCAGTCCCTCGGCGTGGTCGCCGGCATCACGCCCTTCAACTTCCCCGGCATGGTGCCGATGTGGATGTTCCCGCTGGCCGTCGCCTGCGGCAACACCTTCGTCCTCAAGCCCAGCGAGAAGGTCCCCTCGGCCGCCTTCAGGCTCGCCGAGCTGGCCGCCGAGGCGGGCCTGCCCGACGGCGTCCTCAACGTCGTCAACGGCGACAAGGTGGCCGTCGACCGCATCCTGGAGCACCCGGACATCGCCGCGGTCTCCTTCGTCGGCTCCACCCCCATCGCCCGCTACATCCACACCACCGGCACCGCCAACGGCAAGCGCGTACAGGCCCTGGGCGGAGCCAAGAACCACATGCTGGTCCTCCCGGACGCCGACCTCGACCTGGCCGCGGACTCCGCGATCAACGCCGCCTACGGCTCGGCGGGCGAGCGCTGCATGGCCGTCTCCGTCCTCGTCGCCGTCGGGGAGATTGCCGACCCGCTGATCGAGAAGATCAAGGAGCGGGCCGCCGCGCTGCGCATCGGCCCCGGCACCGACCCGGCCTCCGAGATGGGCCCGCTGATCACCAAGCAGCACCGCGACAAGGTGGCCTCCTACGTCACCGGCGCCGCGGCCCAGGGCGCCGAGGTCGTCATCGACGGCACCGGCTTCACGGTCGAGGGCTACGAGGACGGCCACTGGATCGGCATCTCGCTCCTGGACCGCGTCACCCCCGAGATGGACGCCTACCGCGACGAGATCTTCGGCCCGGTCCTGTCCGTCGTCCGCGTGGCGACCTACGACGACGCCATCGCCCTCATGAACTCCTCCCCCTGGGGCAACGGCACCGCGATCTTCACCCGCGACGGCGGCGCCGCCCGCCGCTTCCAGTTGGAGGTCGAGGCCGGCATGGTCGGCGTGAACGTCCCCATCCCCGTCCCCGTCGGCTACCACTCCTTCGGCGGCTGGAAGGACTCCCTCTTCGGCGACCACCACATCTACGGCAACGACGGCGTCCACTTCTACACCCGCGGCAAGGTCATCACCACCCGCTGGCCCGACCCCTCCGACGGCGGCATCAACCTGGGCTTCCCCAGCAACCACTGAGGCCCTGACACCCCTGGGGAACGCCCCCGCCGGCCGCGTCCGGCGGGGGCCTTCCGCCTGCCCTGCGCCTACTGAACGGTGGCCAACTGCCCTGCGCCTACTGAACGGTGGCCAAGTAGGCGTCCGTGTCCGCCGGTTCGACGAGCCAGTCGGTGAAGCCCGCCGGTTCGGCGTAGCCGTTGATGAAGCGGTCGGCGACGTGCTGGGAGCGGGTGGCGGCGGCGAGGACGCGCACGATGTGCTCCGGCAGCGGGCCCAGCATCACGTTGGTGAAGTCGGTGGAGTGGCGGGCGGTGGACCAGAAGTCGTCGAAGGCGCGCTGCATCCAGGCGGGGTCGAAGGGGGCCTTGCCGTGGGCGAGGACCGAGCGCAGACAACTGTCCGCCGCGCGGGCCGCGTTGTTGGAGCCCTGGCCGGTGACCGGGTCGTTGGTGACGACGGTGTCGGCGATGCCCAGGACGTGGGTGCCCGGTCCGAGGTGGGCGACGGGGCGGCGGACGACGGGGGTGACGGCGCCGTAGAGCGTGGCGCCCGCGTCCGTCGGCTCGGCGTGCCGGAACAGCTCGTACTCCTGGGGCGCATGGGTGCGTAGCAGCTCCAGGCCGCGGGCGAGGCAGTCCTGCGGCGAGGGGCGGTCCTGCCAGCAGTCGAGAGGGCTGCCCGGGACCGCCTCGAACAGGAGGATGTCGCAGGGACCGCCGACGGTGAGCGAGGGGATGACGAAGATCTCGCCGGCCTCGCCGATCACGTTATTGCGTACGTGCGGCCCGGCGAGCTCCGGGTGGGGCGCGACGCCGTGGAGATAGACGCAGGCCAAGGTGCGCTGCGGGCGCTCGAAGGGGGAGCGGGCCGGATCGCGGCCGAAGATCTCGCCCAGTGCGCCGCGGCCCGCCGCGACGACGGTCAGGTCGTGCGTGGCGGCCAGTGAGCGCAGCCGGTCGGTGGTGACCGTGCCGAACTCGGTGCGGCCGCCGCGGGAGGCGAACAGCTCCAGCCAGTGCGCCATCTTCACCCGCTGGTCCACGGACTGGGCGAACTCCTCGAAGCGGCCCGTGAAAGAGGAGGCGAGGGTGCCGGGCGGGTCCCAGGAGCTCACCCGCAGCCCGTGGAGCCACGGCGCCTCGGTGTCCCAGGAGTTGAGGCCGAGCGCGCGCTCCAGCCGCAGCGCCGGGCCGAACATCACCTGGGACGACAGCACCCGCCCCGAGCGGATCCGGTGCGGCGTACGGTCCGCGGCGACGGTGACGTCATAGCCCTCGGCGAGCAGCCCGAGCGCGAGCTGGAGCCCCGCCTGCCCGGCGCCGACGATCGCGATGCTGCGCATGTCGCTTCCCCCTCGGAGATCCCCGTACGGGACCGGGTCCGCCCCGGCCCCGTCCGTTTCTATCGGCGGGGAGCGCGGGACGTACAGGGCGCCGCGGCGGGGGGACGGCGGGGAGAGCGCCCTCACCGGCGCAGACCTCGCGCACGAGGGTTGCTACGGTGCGGGGTCGCGATCCGGACAGGGAAACGCATGAACAAGACGGGGACGAAATGCCACAAACCATGGCGCTGACCAAAGGCGCGCGCATCACCGTGGGCGTGTTCTGCGCGCTCTTCTTCCTGCACAGCGTGAGCTGGCTGGTCGTCGATGTCGCACAGCTCGGCATCGGCGGCGTGTGGGACGGCTGGGTGGCCAACACCCGGCCGGGCCCCAACGCCGTGACCGGCCCGTACACGCTCGGCCTGGCGGCGGTGCAACTCGCGGCGGTCTTCGCGGCCTTCGCCGGGGCCCGGGCCGCGGGCGGCCTGCTCGCCGTGGCGACGATCCTGTCCCTGACCTCAGGGGCCCAGATGTTCGTCAGCACCGGCAACCACACCAGCGACAACCGCTGGTTCCTCGGCCCGGTCGACCAGTACTCCTCGGTCTTCGAAGGGGTCTTCTTCGCCAGCGCGTGGCTGATCCTCTTCGGTGTCGTCGCGGGGATCGTGCTGCTGGCCGGAATGCGCCGCTGGCCCGGGCCGCGCCCGAGCGAGCCGCCGATGCGGCCCGCGAAGGCGTCCGCCGCCGTCGGAGCCCTGGTGCTCGGCGCGCTCGTGCTGTGCCACCTGGCGTGGAACGTCTATGTGTGGGTGCAGTCCGTGGGCGATGTCTTCGCGCTGTACGTGGGCCGCGGCACGCTCACCGCGCTCTCCGGCCTCGCCCCCGGCTGGTACAGCCTCACCTTCCTCCTGCTGAGCGCGGTGGGCGTGCTGCTGTCGCTGATCCGCGGCGCCGCTTCGCGCGGCTTCGCGCTCGGCCTGGCCCTGGTGCTGCTGCCGCCCGCCCTGCTCGGCCTGGTGTCGCTGATCGGCAACGGCGCCCTCTTCGAACTGGGCGACGCGGCCCCCGGACTCATGCTGATCTACCGCCTGCTGATGGTCGTGGAACTGCTGGGGTCCATCGCGCTGCTCGTCCTCATGGGCAGGCGGGGCGAGCCGGTGGCCGCCGGGTGGATTCCGCCGGGGCAGGCCGTACCGCGGTTCGCCGCGCCTGGTTTCCCGCAGGCCCCGATGGGCGGGGGCTGGCAGCCCGGTCCCGCCGCGCCCCTGCCGTATCAGGGCGCGCCCTACCCGGGCCCCGCGATGCCGCCCGTCCCGCCGCAGCAAGGGCCGCCCATGCCCCAGCAGGGCCCGCCGCCCATGCCCCAGCAGGGACCTCCCCTGCCGCCGCCTCCCGCGCAGGGCGGCTTCGGCCCGCCCCCGGCCTGAGCAGCGCCCCGCCCCGCACGGCCCCGCCGCCGTACCGCAC
>NZ_JBSIBZ010000102.1:0-32334 GCF_058245575.1 Streptomyces sp. UF-297
CCCGGCGCGGGTGGGTGCCGGGCGCCGCAGCTGCGCGGGGCGCGGGGCCGGCGCGCGGCCCGCCGTCTGCCCGGCGATCGCGGCGCGGTAGCGGTCCGCCGTACCGATGGCGGCCTGGCGCCAGGTGAAGCGGGCCAGTACGCGCTCGCGTCCGGCGGCGCCGATCCTGCGGCGCAGGTCCGCGTCGCCCAGCAGCCGGTTCAGTCCGGCGGCCAGCGCCCCCGCGTCGCCCGGCCGCACGGACAGGCAGGTCTCGCCGTCCGGCCCGGAGACCTCGGGGATCGCGCCGCCGGTGGTGGCCAGCAGCGGCGTCGCGGTGGCCATCGCCTCGGCCGCGGGCAGCGAGAAGCCTTCGTACAGGGAGGGGACGCAGGCGACCTGGGCGCTGCGCACCAGGTCGACGAGTTCGGCGTCCGAGATGCCCTTGACGAACTCGACGGCGCCCGCGAGCCCGTGGCGCTCGATCGCGGCGGCCACCGGCCCGTCGTCGGCGCGCTTGCCGACCACGACCAGATGCGCCGCGGGGTTCTCGGTACGGACCTTGGCCAGCGCCTCGATCAGGTACACCAGGCCCTTGAGCGGGACGTCCGCGCTGGAGGTGGTGACGATGCGGCCCGGGACCTCGGGGCGGGCCGGGTCCGGCGAGAAGAGGTCGGTGTCGGCGCCGATGTGCACGACGTGGATGCGGTCCTCGCGTACGCCCAGGTCCTCCACGATCTCCTGGCGGGAGGAGCCGGAGACGGTCAGGACGGAGGGCAGGCGGCGGGCGACCCGCTTCTGCATGCGGGTGAAGCCGTACCAGCGGCGCACCGAGGCGCGGCGCTTGAAGTCCTGCGCGGCGGCCAGGTCGAGCCTGCGGTCGACGGTGATGGGGTGGTGGATGGTGGTGACCAGCGGCGCGCCGACGGCGCCGGGGCCGCCCAGCAGGCCGTAGCCGAGCGTCTGGTTGTCGTGGACGACGTCGAACTGCCCGCGGCGGGCGGCCAGATGGCGCCGCGCCCGCAGGGAGAAGGTGAGCGGCTCGGGAAAGCCGCCGGTCCACATCGTGGCGACTTCCAGGGCGTCGATCCAGTCGCGGTACTCGCCGCGCCGCGGGGTGCGGAAGGGGTCGGGCTGGCGGTAGAGGTCGAGGCTGGGCAGCTCGGTCAGCGACACCCCGGCGCCCAGGTCGTCCAGGACGGGATAGGGCTGGGCTCCGATGACCTCGACGCGGTGGCCCAGGCGGGCCAGTTCGCGCGAGAGATGGCGTACGTAGACGCCCTGCCCGCCGCAGAACGGGTTCCCTTTGTAGGTCAGCAGGGCGATGCGCAGAGGGCTCTCGCCACCGGCCTCGGCGGGGCGAGGCGCGGCTGCCTGTACGGCCTCGGCGGACACTCGCGGCCCCCTTCTCACTGGACTTTCGCCGGAGCGTAACCGCTGGCGCTAATCTAGAACAAGTTTCAGTACGGATCGGCCACGGAAAGGCGCCCGTATGGCCACTGACCAGTTCGCCCTATGGCTACCGACCGGTTCAGGGAGCCTCGAATCTACCGGCCGCGAGCGGAGCCGAGTCATCCGCGTCAGGTGATTCGCGCCACGGCCCGGCCCCTGCCATGCTGTGCCGATCACAACACCGGTACTCGCCGCACATTCCACATCGCGGTGGGAATGCCACGGAATGGGACTTATGACTACGGAACCCAGGGCGGCCAAATCGGCGCTCACCGCCAGTCCTCCCCTGACCGAGCGCCAGGAAGCCCGTCGGCGCCGCATTCTGCACACCAGCGCCCAACTGGCCGGCCGCGGCGGTTTCGACGCCGTGCAGATGCGCGAGGTCGCGGAGTCCTCGGGCGTCGCGCTCGGCACGCTGTACCGCTATTTCCCCTCCAAGGTGCACCTGCTGGTCGCCACCATGCAGGACCAGCTCCAGCACATGCACGCGACGCTGCGCAAGCGCCCGCCCTCCGAGCCGGACCCGGGCGCGCGGGTCGCGCAGACCCTGATGCGCGCCTTCCGGGCGCTGCAGCGCGAGCCGCAGCTGGCGGACGCGATGGTGCGCGCGCTGACGTTCGCCGACCGGTCGGTGAGCCCGGAGGTGGACACCGTCTCGCGGCTGACGACGGCGATCATCCTGGACGCGATGGGGCTGGAGGGCCCGCCCACCCCCGAGCAGCTGTCCGCGGTACGGGTCATCGAGCACACCTGGCACTCGGCGCTGATCACCTGGCTGTCGGGCCGGGCCTCGATTGCTCAAGTGAAGATCGACATCGAGACGGTCTGCCGCCTCATCGACCTCACGGCACCCCGGCACCGCACCTGAGTCCGTCGGTGACGCGCGGGTAGCTTTGGGCCGCCAATGGGGCGCGTACGACAGAACACCGCGCATTGGGGGCGCATTTGATGTCGCCGCGCGCCCCCTCGCCCCCTCTTGGCCAGTTCTTCGGGTCCATGACATCGGCAATACCGGTATGAATTCGGGGTACTCGAAAACGCAACCGGTACACGGGGGTCGGAGGGGGACTGCAGTGATCCGGGTACTGCTCGTGCACGACATCTGCCTGTTCCGCTGGGCACTTTCGGAAGTGCTCGGCAGAGAAGACGACATTGACGTGGCGACAACATCCTCGAACGAGGCCGCCGGCAGGGCGAAGGCGTTACGCCCCGACGTCTGCGTCGTGGACGCGGACTACACGGCGCCGGAAAGGCTCGACGCGTTGCGAAAGTTATCGAACAGCGCCGGAAATGGCAGCAGGAAATCGAACAGTTCCAGGAAAGCCGGTGGTACGTGGAAGGGCTTGCGCAGGACGGCCGTTGCCGACCGGGACGGTGCCGCGAAGCAGGCGGACCCGGCCGGCGGAGCGGGCGAGGAGGAGCCGGCGGCGGACGACGGGCCCGCGCTGCTGGTCCTGGGCACGTCCGGCAAACCGGGCCCGCTGCGCCGCGCCTTCGAGGCGGACGCGCTGGGCTACGTGGACAAGGAGGGATCGCCCGAGCAGCTGACCACGGGGATACGGCAGGTCGCCGCGGGGAAGCGCTTCATCGACGGATCACTGGGCTTCGACTTCCTGCAGGCCGCCGAAATGCCGCTGACCCAGCGGGAGTTGAGCGTGCTGTCACTGGCCGCCGAGGGCGCCACGGTCTCCGAGATCGCGGGCGTGCTGCACCTGTCGAACGGCACCGTGCGCAACTACATGTCCGCCATCACCCGAAAGACGGGAGCCCGCAACCGGGTCGACGCCATCCGTATCTCACAGGGCGCGGGCTGGGTCTGACGTATCGTCACTTTGCTTTGTCATGACCGCGCTTGAATCATTGCTTGCACCCCGGTCCGCTCCTGCGTCCGGGCCCTTCACCGCGCCCTCGCCCCAGTCCCCGGCCAGGTCGCGGTAGAGCGCCGAGCGCTCCAGCAGTTCGCGGTGGCGCCCGCACAGCGCGTGCGCGCCGTCCATCACCAGGATCCGCTCGGCGCGCAGTGCCGAGCTGATGCGGTGCGCGACGACGATGAGCGTGCCGCCCGGGCGGGCGGCGAACGCCCGCTCGGCGCGCGCCTCGGCGGCCGGGTCCAGATGACAGGTGGCCTCGTCCAGGACGACCAGGGGGACGGGCGCCAGGTGGGCCCTGGCCAGCGCGATGAGCTGGCGCTCGCCCGCGGACAGCGCGGCGGGCGCAAGCTGGGCGTCCAACCCGCCCAGCCGGTCCAGGAGTTCGCGGGCGCCGACGGCCTCCGCGGAGGCACGGATCGCGGCGTCAGAGGGCCCTTGCGCCGGTGGAGGCGTGCCCTCGCCGCGGCTGTCCGGGGCGTCCGCGACGTGCGGGCACAGGTACGCCAGGTTCTCCCGTACGGTGCCGGAGAAGACATAGGCCTCCTGCGGCACGAGCACCCGCCGCGCGGCGGCGCTCTCCGGCACTCCCCCATCTGCCGCCCGCGCCAGGGACGTCGCGGGTCCGGCCGTACGGATCTCCCCGCTGTCCGGGGTGAGCAGCCCGGCGATCAGCGCGGCCAGCGTGGACTTTCCGATGCCGCTCGGGCCCACCACGGCGAGGTGCCCGCCGGCCGGAACCGTGAGGTCCACCTCGCGCAGGACCGGCTCGGCGTGCGGGCCGTAGGCGAAGGTGACGCCCTGGAGGGCGACCGCGGTGCCGGGGTCCGTCCGGGGCCAGGGGGCGGGCGGCGCTCCCGTACCACCGGGGCCCTCGCCCTGCACCATGAGGCGGCGCAGCACCACGCCCAGGCGGGTGCCCGCGGTGCCGAGCCCCTGCATCAGGGCCTGCAGCGCGGGCAGCAGGGACTGGGTGAGGTAGGCGAGCGCGCCCACCAGGGCGCCCGCCGTCACCCCGCGCGCCAGCAGCCAGGGGGTGGCGACCAGCAGGAGGACGACGGGCAGCCGTCCGCCGACGCCCAGGGCCAGCACCCGGCACATGCCCCAGCGGGCCAGGGAGGTGGCCGCCCGCACCTCGGTGCCGAAGCGCTCCTGAGCGCCGTGGGCCACCCGCCGCTCGGCGCCGCTGGCGGTGATGTCGCGCAGCCCCGCCACCGCCGCGCCGACCTCCTGGGAGATGGCCTCGTCCGCCACCAGGAACGTCTCCTGGCGGCGGGCCATCGGGCGCAGCGAGAGAAGGAAGAGGCCCAGGCCCAGGACGAGCGGCGGCACCACGACGACCAGCAGGGCCGGGGCCAGGGAGAAGAGTCCGGCCAGCGCCCCCGCGGCGACGAAGACGAAGGAGCGCGAGACCATGACCAGGCCCGCGAAGGTGTCCCGGGCGATCTCGACCTGGTGGGTGAGGCGGGAGACCGCGAAGCCGTCGGCATCCCGCAGCCCGCGGGCCACGACACGGCGCACCAGCTCGTCGCGCAGCGGCTCCACGAGCCCGGCCACCGCCCGGTAGACCCGCCCGGTGCCGTACGCGCCGACCGCGATGGAGAGCGCTCCGGCCGCCAGCCACCCCAGGCCCACGGCCAGTTGCCCCTTGAGGAACCCCTCGTCCAGGGCGCGGGCCAGCGCGAAGCCGAGCAGGAAGGTCTGCCCCGCCTCCACCAGGGACCACCCCAGCAGGCGCGCCAGCACCCGGCCCTTGCCCCGCACGAACGTGCGCGCCTCGCGCGCCCACATGCCCATCAGGGGACCTCTTTTGGGGCCGTGGCCGGGATCGGAGGTGCCGAACCGGCCGCCGCACAGGGCGGGTTCGCGGCCCGCGCGGCGTCAGGCGGGGCATCCGCGCCCCCTTTCCGCAGGCCTCCGGGCGCCCGTACGGCGGGTGCCCCCGCGGCGGGCCCGGCGGCTGCGAACAGGGCGCGGTACTCCTGGTGTTGCCACAGCTGGGCGTGCGGCGCGCAGGCGCGCAGGCGGCCGGAGTCGAGCCAGGCGACCAGGTCGGCGCGGGCCGCGGTGGAGGCGCGGTGGGCGATGATCAGGCGGGTGGGGGCGCTCACCTCGTTCACCAGGGCCCGGCTGACGTGGAGTTCGGTGACCGTGTCGAGGCTGGAGGTGGCGTCGTCCAGGATGAGCAGGCGTCCCGCGTGGGCGAAGGCCCTGGTCAGGCCGAGGCGCTGGGCCTCGCCGCCGGACAGCGGCGCCCGTTGGAGAGGGGTGTGCCAGCCGTCGGGGAGGCGCCGGACGAAGGGGGTGGCGCAGGCGGCGTCGGCCGCGGCCGCCAGGTCGGCGCGGCTCGGTTCGAACACGCCGAGGGCGACGGTGTCGTGCAAAGTGGCGCCGAGCGGGGCGGGGCGCTCGAAGGCGTAGCCGACGGCGCGGCGCAGGGTGTCGTGGTCGAGGTCGGCGAGCGGGACGCCGTCCAGGGTGACGGTGCCGCGCTCGGGGTCCGCAAGGCGCCCGGCGACCTCGGCCAGCACGGACTTGCCCGTGCCGGAGCGGCCGACCACGGCCACCGAGGCGCCGCCGGGGACGGTCAGGTCCAGGTCGCGCAGTACGGCGCGGTCGCCGCGGTGGACGGTGACCCCGCGCAACATCAACGCGCCGTTACCCGGGGGTAGTTGTCGCTCTCCGTGGCGTACCGCGGGCAGTTCCTGGACCTCGGCGAGGCGCTGGGCGGCGGCCCGGCTGTGGACGAGTCCGTTCAGATGCCCCACGAGGTGGCCGAGACCTGTGGCGAGCGCGGCATAGCGGGACGCGGCGAGCAACCCGCCGACGCTCATCGCGCCCTCCAGCAGTCGAATTCCGGCCACCGAGAGCACGGCGATCTGAAGCATCGGGATGAGAGTTGCGGCCTGTGCGGTGGAGCGGCCCTGGACATGCCACATCCGGGTGCCCTGGCGGGAGAGTTCGGGCAGCGGTGCGAGAATCCGGGCGGCCTCCCGGCGCGCGGTGCCGGCCGCCGCGATCGTACGGGCCCCGCCCACCGCTTCCACCAGCCGCCCGGCCAGCTCGCCCTGGCTCCTTTGGTACCGCGCGACGCAGTCGCCGGTGTCGCGCAGGAAGGTACGCAGCAGCAACGCGAACAGGGGCAGGCCGACCAAGAAGGCGGCGGTGGTCCACAGGTCGATCAGGGCCAGGGCGATCAGCCCGCCGATAGGGGTGGCGAGGGCGGCGATCGTGCCGGCCAGGGCGGTGGGCGCGGTGCCGGCGTGGGTGGCGTTGCCGACGACGCGGGTGGTCAGATCGCCCGTGTCGTAGCGCTCGCGCGCGGCGGGTCCCGCGGCCAGCACGCCGCGCAGCAGGCGGCGGCGCAGCCAGGCGGTGGCGCGGGCGTCGGTGGTGTGGGAGAGCAGCCCGCTCAGGGAGTCCAGCAGGACCAGCACGGCGGTCAGGGCCCCGCAGGCGATGAGCCAGGGGCCCGCGGGCCGGTGGGCCAGCAGCAGGTCCAGCGCTGTGCCCAGGACCGCGGGCAGCGCCAGGCCGACGCCGGCGGAGCCCGCGGTGAGCAGGAGGACGCCGGTGGCCCGCAGGCCGCTGTGGCGCACGGCGCCCAGCAGCAGCCGGTCGGCGGGTGTGACGGTCACGGGCCCTCCCATGGACATGCGTGCGGCCCTCGTGAGGGCCGCACGCACCTCCGGAATCACATATGCCGGATCGCGAACGACCAGGTCACAGACAAACGGTGATGCTGACGTTGCTGTTGCACAGCAGCAGGCTGGCCAGGCTTACGCCGCCACCGCCGCCGCCCTGCTCAGTGGCGTCCATCATCTGCAGGTCGAGAAGTGCCATGTCACTTTCCTTTCAGCTCTTTTGGGGACGTTGTGCGGAGTCCGGATGTTTCCGAACCGTGTTCTCGGTCCCGGCTGGCGGCCGGGCCGGCTTGGGGGCCGTCGCCTGTGGCGAGCGGCCGGCTCGTGGGGCCGCGGCGCGTGGCGCGCGGCCGGTCTCAGGGGCGCCGCGCCGCGCCGCGGCCTGCGGGGGCGGGCAGAAAGGGCAGGTGGACGGGGTGGTCGAGGTGTGCGGCGCCGAGGGCCAGCAGGCAGCCGGCCGTGCCGGTGGCCAGGTCCATGGACAGCCGCATCATCTGGTCGCCGGGGAAGGCCAGCTCGCCGCGGTAGGGCATGGCGTACCACCCCAAGTAGGAGATCTGTGCGGCCAGTTCGTCCGGGACGGACGCATCGGGCGTCGCCGTACGGGACAGGTGCAGCACGCTGCCGGCACGGCCTCTGAAGAGCCCGGGCTGGGCGTAGTAGCGGGCCTTGGCGGCGGGCAGGATCGCGGCCCTCGCCTGCTCGAACTGCGCGTCCGCCCGGTGGGTGAGGTAGTCGTCCAGCACCATCGCTATGCCGATGCTGCCCGCGCCCAGATACGGCATGGTGCGCCAGCCCTCGTCCACGACGAGCGCGCCGTGCTGGTCGGACACGCAGCGCCCCAGGTCGCGGCGGAGTGCCTGGGCGGCGAGGTCGAGCAGGCCGCTGTCGCCGGTGCTCTCGTACAGCCGCAGGAACAACAGCGCGGGTCCGGTGGCGCCGCGCAGCAGCCCGGCGCGCTTTCCGCAGGCCTCCAGCCGGTCGGCGGCGTGCCCGGCCGCCTCCAGCGCCTTGTCGCGCAGCGCGGCGTCGTCGTGCCGGCGCGCCAGGTGGTCCAGGGCCAGGCCGACGCCCGCGAGCCCGCTGTGCAGGTCGGGGGCGAGGCGGTGCCAGCGCTCCGCGAGGACCCGTTCGATCAGCTCGGCGGGCCGTTCGCGGTGGCCGAGCCGGTCCAGGACGCAGGCGATGCCCGTCAGTCCGTCGTAGAAGCCGAGGGGGGTACCCAGGGGAGGCGGAGCGGTCTGCCGCAGCAGCCACTGCTCGCCCTCCTCGAACCGCTCGGCACCGGTTTGGTCCAGTGCGTACAGGACGCCCGCCGCTCCGTAGGCGATGCCGAGTCCGCCGCCGTCGGCGAACTGGGCGATGTCGCCGGGGAAGAGGCGGTCCGTGCGCTCGGGGGTCGCCGAGGCGAGGATGCCCCGGACCATGGAGTCGCGGCTCCTGGGCCAGTCGCCCGGCTCGGTGACGTACTCCTGCGCCGGTTCGGCCGCGGGTGTGCGGGCAGCCGCAGCGCTGTGCGGTCCCTGGATGGTCGCCACCGCCTGTGCCAGGAACTCCCGTGGTACGTCGGGGAATTCGCGGGCCACGATCCGCGCCAGATCCGCGGCCTTGTCGCGGTCGACGACGAACAGCGTCGTCATCGGCAGGAACAGCGCCAGGCGCAGGCAGGCCAGGGCGTAGTGGTCGACGTCGAAGCCGGTGTGGTCGGCGGGGGCCACGAACCCCGGGTGGGCCAGCGCCTGGCGCTGTCCTGCGGCGACGTCCGCCGCTGCCTCGAAGTCCAGCAGCTGCACGCTGCGTTCGTCGGGCCCGACCATGATGTTGAACATGTGCAGGTCGTTGAAGACCACCCCGCGGCTGTGCACGGCGGCGACGGCCTCGGTCACCGCGGCGTGGATGTCGAGCGCCCAGCGGGTGTAGGAGGCGAGCGCGGCCGGGTCGGGATCGCTGGTCATCAGCGGGTGGCGCTCGGCGAAGAAGGAGTTCAGCGTGCGCCCTTCCAGGTGGTCCATGACCAGGAAGCGGTGCTCGTCCAGGGTGAACCAGTCGCGGGCCTCGGGGGCCACGCCGAGCCCCGACAGCCGCTTGAGGGCGTCGCGTTCGCGCTCCAGCCGGGTGACGGCGTCGGCCCGGTCGGCGGCCAGACCCGCGTGCGGCCGGGCCTCCTTGAGGACGACCTTGTCGCCGGAGCGCTTGTCGCGGCCGGCGTAGACACCGCCTCCGTTGGAGAAGTGCAGCGCGGACTCGATGACGTAGGGCAGGTCGGTGACGGTGGTGGAGTTGCGGGCCGCGAGCTGCTCGGTGAGGAAGTCCGGCAGGGTCACCCACTGCGGGGGCCGGAAGGCCGGTCCGCGCTGATCGGGGACCAGCTTGCCTTCGGAGTCCTCCAGGGCCGGTACGAGCGCGCCGTCGCCGTCCACGCAGAAGCGGCGGGCGAACCCTCCGTAGCGCACGTACAGCGGGCCGTCCTGCCAGCGCAGGTCGCTGAGGATGTACGGGCCCGGCTCACCGGCCAGCAGCTCGCCCAACTCGGCGAGGATGGTGTGCAGTTCGGCCTCGTCCGCCGGATACACGGTGGCGAACTTGCCGCTGGAGCCGCGGTCGGCGTACTTGGAATTGCGCAGGTGCAGCGGCTGGGGGCCGGGGACGAACTTGAAGGGGATGGTGCGCGGTACGCAGTAGTCCCACACCTTGGCGGCGACCTTGTCGGCGTTGTCCACACAGGCCGACACATGAATCTTCCACCCCTGCGCCGGCCTGCCGGGCCGCGGATTGCCCTCGCTGTCCACGGGGTTGACGTGGAGCCAGTCCCCGGAGAGGAAACTCCGCCACCCTTCGGGGACTGTGCGCTGCGCCGTTTCGTAGAGCGGGGCGCGCCGCACAGCGGCTCCCGCACCGACGGACAAACGGTCCGGGGTCTCGTAGAAATTCCTGTCCGCCAGACAGTAAACCTCGTACCGCTTGTCCATCGTCTCCCCCCTCGGCGGCGTCGACTTGAGATTTCCACGCCGCCGGGGAGCCGGACAGTCACAGATGTCATGAGGTCACCGTGAGAAATGCACGGGTTACCGTTGGTACTCGCCCCAGGGAGCGCTGGCGCACCTCTACTCGTCGAGCGGGAAGACCGCCTTGTCACTCCCCGCGAGGGTGATGGCGATGGCTTCCACGGGGCAGCCCTCGGCGGCCGCGAGGACCTCCTCGCGGGCGTCGGTCTCGGGCGTGACGGGGTGCGACTGGCGCGCCTCGTCCAGCCGGAAGCCCTCGGGGGCGGTGGCGGCGCACATCCCGGAGCCGATGCACACGCCCCGGTCCACCTCCACGTGCCAGCGCTCGCCCATCACGCACCCGCCGGGAGGTGGATCATCTTGTACTCCAGGTATTCGCCGAAGCCCTCGGGGCCGAACTCCCGCCCGATGCCGGAGTTCT
Organism: Streptomyces sp. UF-297; assembly: GCF_058245575.1. Taxonomy (NCBI): domain Bacteria; kingdom Bacillati; phylum Actinomycetota; class Actinomycetes; order Kitasatosporales; family Streptomycetaceae; genus Streptomyces; species Streptomyces sp. UF-297. Next base: position 10,370 of record NZ_JBSIBZ010000102.1, read on the forward strand.
TGCAGCCGCCGAAGGGGCCGAGCATGTCGATGGAGAAGGTGTTGACGGAGTACGTGCCGGTGCGCACCCGCCGGGCGACGTCCAGGCCGCGCTCCACATCGGCCGTCCACACCGATCCCGACAGGCCGTAGTCGGAGTCGTCCGCCATCCGCACGGCCGCCTCGACGTCCGCGTCGGTGCCGCCCCCGTCCTCGTACGGCAGCAGGCAGACGACCGGGCCGAAGATCTCCTCGCGGGCGATCCGCATGGCGCTGGTGACCTCGCCGAAGAGGGTGGGCTCCACGTACCAGCCGGTCTTCTGCGCGGCGGGCCGCCCGCCGCCGGTGAGGACCTTGGCGCCCTCCTGCTGCCCGATGGCGATGTAGTCCAGGGAGCGCTGCCGCTGGCGCTCGGCGACCAGCGGGCCCACTTCGGTGGCCGTATCCAGCGGGTCGCCGACCGTGAGGGCACCGGCGACGGCGGCGAAGCGCCCGGCGATCTCCTCGTAGCGCGAGCGCGGCGCCAGGATGCGGGTCTGGGCCACGCACGCCTGCCCGTTGAGCATCCAGGCGAAGGGCGCGATGCCCGCGACGGCGCTCTCCAGGTCGGCGTCCGGCAGGATCACCGCGGCCGATTTGCCGCCCAGTTCGAGGGTCACCCGGGTCAGGTTGCGCGCGGCGACCTCCATGACGCGCTTGCCCGCCGCGACCGAGCCCGTGAAGGAGACCTTGTCGACGCCGGGGTGCCCGACCAGGTATTCGCTGACCTCGCGGTCGGCCGGGAGGATGGAGAGCACGCCCGGCGGCAGCCCGGCCTCGGTGGCGATCTCGGCGAGGAGGTAGGCGTCCAGGGGCGTCTCGGGCGAGACCTTCAGGACCGCGGAGCAGCCGGCCAGCAGCGCGGGGGCCAGCTTGGCCGCCGCGGTGAACTGCGGGACGTTCCACGGCACCACGGCCGCGACCACCCCCACCGGCTCGCGCCGTATCAGCAGCGGGCCCAGCGCTCCCTGGCGCCGCTCCTCGTACCCGAAGTCGCGGGCGACGGTGATCGCCGCGTCCCACACCATCATCGCGGCCAGCGACTGCATCATCACGCCCGCGGTGTACGGGGTGCCGTTCTGGGAGCTGATGAGCTTGGCGATCTCCTCGCTCCGCGCGCCGATCGCGTCCTTGATCCGCGTGACCACCGCGATGCGCTCCTGCAGCGGCGCGTTCGCCCACACCCCGGAGTCGAAGGAGGTACGGGCCGCCGCCACGGCGCGGTCGACATCGGCCGGCGAGGCGTGCGGGACGCGGCCGATGACCTGCTCGGTGTGCGGCGAGCGGACCTGGATCGTGCCGGTTCCGGCCGGATCGACCAGCTCACCGCCTATGTAGAGCTGTCCGTACTCGACGAGGTCGCTCATGTCTGTCGCCTCCCGCGGGGCCGTCCGCCGTCCGGCATCACCTCTGACGCCGCATCAGAACTGATACCAGTTCTATTTCCAGGAGTCCACGGCGGCGGCGCATGCGCTCCGCCCTCCCGCCCGGGTGAGCCACACCACACCGAAGCGCCATATTTCCCGGTGATACTGGAGGAACCAGGCACTCCGGCCCTGACACCCCGCCGCACCCCGCCGCATCCGGCCCACCACCCGGACCCGGCGGCCGATCCGAGGACAGCACGATGGCAGGACGACACCGCGGCGAGCGGTACCGCGGCCCCGGGGCCCTGTTGTGGCGCGATCCCCGCCGGGCCTGGCGGGACCTCCCCGAGCGCATCGCCGCCGAGGCCCTCCCCTACGACCGCGACGGCAGGCGCACCCCTCTGTCGTCGTGGGACGCGCGCTTGTTCCTGCTGCTGATCAGCGCCCTCCCGGGCGGACCGCTGCTGATCCACGCCTCCCTGCGCCCCGGCTCGGAGTGGACCTGGTGGCAGCGCGCGCTGGGCGTACCGGGCGGCATCACCGCGCTGACCCTGGGCATCCTGGCCGCGGTCGGCACCCGCCGGCTGCTCGCGCGCCGCCGCTCCCGCTAGAGACGCCAACCCGCGGACACAGGGCGCCGCTTGGCCTCCGCCGGCGGTCACGGAATCAGCCATCTGTAACTCGTTCTAGTTATAGTGGCGGGTGGCCGCGACGCCGGGAGGGGACCGCGCATGACCGAGGTGATCGACCACAGGGGCGGCGTGTGGAGCATCGCCGTCCCCATTCCGCGCAACCCACTCGGCCACACCCTGATCCATCTGCTGGAGACCGACCGCGGCCCCGTTCTCGTCGACACCGGATGGGACGACCCGCAGTCCTGGGACGCGCTGACCGCCGGAATCGCGGCCTGCGGCGCGGAAGTCGGCGACATCCAGGGCGTACTGATCACCCACCATCACCCCGATCACCACGGCCTGTCCGCACGGGTCCGGGAGGCCTCCGGAGCGTGGATCGCCCTGCACGCCGCCGACGCCGCGGTGGTACGGCGCACCCGCGAGGCCGAACCCGCCCTTGCCCTGGGGTACTTGACGGACAAGCTCGTGGCGGCAGGGGCACCCGAGGAGCATGTGGCGCCCCTGCGCAAGGCGCTGGCCGAGGGGCGCGGAAGGCGGCTGCCGGGGCGGCACGCGGCGCTGCCGGACCGCGAGATCGCCCCCGGCGAGCTGCTCGACCTGCCGGGCCGCCGGCTGCGGGCGATCTGGACGCCCGGCCACACACCGGGCCATGTGTGCCTGCACCTGGAGGAGGAGCACCCGGCGCACCGCGCCGGGCACGGCCGCCTCTTCTCCGGCGACCATCTGCTGCCCGGCATCACCCCGCACATCGGGCTGTACGAGGACCCGGACGGCACCAGTGTCATCGACCCCCTCGGGGACTACCTGGACTCCTTGCGGCGGGTCGCCCTCCTGCGCCCCGCCGAGGTACTGCCCGCGCACCAGCACGCGTTCACCGACGCGGCCGGGCGGGTACGCGAGCTGATCGCGCACCACCAGGAGCGGCTGGCGGGGCTGCGCGCCCTGCTCGCCTCCCCCCACACGCCCTGGCAGCTCGCCGAGTCCATGCAGTGGAACCGCCCCTGGGAGCAGATCCCTTACGGCTCGCGCACCATCGCGGTCTCGGAGGCCGAGGCCCATCTGCGCCGCCTGGTCAAGCTGGGGCTCGCCGAGGCCGTGCCGGGCTCGGACCCGGTCGCCTACCAGGCCGTGTGACGCTCGCCAGCGCCAACTCCCGGCAGATCATGGCCTGTTACCACCGTTACGGCTGCGCGCCGCGTTCTGTTCCGTGACGTACGGGGCTAGTCTCCGTGCCCCTCGACGCCACAGGGAGAAGGGCCACGCCCATGACACCCACCCCACCGCCACCGCCGGACCGCGCACCGCACACCCGGCGCCAGGTGCTGCGCTACGCAGCGGCGTCCGCCGGAGCGCTGGCACTGACCGAGCCGGGCCGGGCCGCCGCGGCCCCCTCCGCGCGCCGCGAGCGCCGCACCGTCGCCGTCCTGGGCGGCGGCGTGGGCGGCCTGACCGCGGCCCACGAACTGGCCGAGCGCGGCTTCGAGGTGACGGTGTACGAGCGCAAGGCGCTGGGCGGCAAGGCCCGCAGCATGCCCGTACCGGGCACCGGCACCGGCGGGCGCCGCGACCTGCCCGGCGAACACGGCCACCGGGGCGTCTTCGGCTTCTACCACAACCTCCCCGACACCCTGCGCCGCATCCCCTTCCCCGGCAACGCCCACGGCGTGCACGACAACCTCACCCAGGTGCCCTGGATCGCGCTGTCCCGCGACCGCGGCCGGGCCGATCTGCCCATCCCCACCACCCCGTTCGAGGAACGGACGCTGGACGTGGACGCGCTGCGCCGCATGGTGGCCGGCGCGCTGGAACAGTTCTTCCGCCTCCCGGCACACGAAACCGCCTTCTTCGCCCGGCAGTTGGCCATCTTGATGACCAGCGGGCCCGAGCGGCTCTACGGGCAGTGGGAGCGCACCAAGTGGCTGGACTTCCTGGCCGCCGAGGGCAAGTCGGAGGACTACCGCAAGCTGTGGGGCGGCGGCGCCCAGGTCATCCAGGCCCTCAAACCCGCCGAGGCCAGCGCCCGCACCTGCGGCCAGGGCCTGGAGGCCATCCTCCTCGCCCTCCTGCAGCGCGGCGCGGACGGCCCCGGCAACCGGATCTTCGACGCGCCCACCAGCGAGGCCTGGATCGACCCGTGGGCGCGCCACCTGCGCGGCCTGGGCGTGCGCTTCGCCATGGACCACGCCATCGAGGCCCTGGAGCTGAACGGCGGCCGGATCACCGCGGCCCGGGCCCGTACCCCGGCCGGGACCGTACGCATCGAGGCGGACTGGTTCGTGGCGGCGATGCCCGTCGAGCGGGCGCGGCCCCTGTGGAGCCCGGCGATCCGGGCGGCGGACCCGCGCCTGGCGGCCATGGACGAGCTGCGCACCACCTGGTCCCAGGGCATCCAGTACTACCTGCGGCGCCCCGTGCCCGTCGTCCAGGGGCACATCGCCTACCTCGACTCGCCCTGGGCGCTGGTGTCCATCAGCCAGTCCCAGTTCTGGCGCGAGGACTTCGCCCGCACCTGGGGCGACGGGCAGGCGCGGGACTCCTTCTCGGTGGTGATCTCCAACTGGGAGGAGCCCGGCGTGCTGTACGGCAGGCCCGCCCGGCGGTGCAGCCGCAAGGAGGTCGCGCAGGAGGTGTGGGCGCAGATGAAGGCGGCGCTGGAGGACACCGGCCGCAGCTACCTGCCGGACGGCGTGCTGCACTCCTGGCACCTGGACCCGGCGATCACCGAGACCGCCTCGGGCACCCTGGCCAACGACGAGGAGTACGCGCTCAACGACGCCGGCTCCTGGGAGCACCGCCCCGACGCGGCGACCGCGGTGCCCAACCTCTTCCTGGCCGCCGACTACGTCCGTACGTACAGCAATGTCGACTTCACCTCGATGGAGACCGCCAACGAGGCGGGGCGGCGGGCGGCCAACGCCCTGCTGGACGCGGCCGGTTCGGGCGCCGGGCGGGTACGGCTGTTCAGCGGGTACCGCCCGCCGGAGTTCGAGGCCGCCAAGCGCCTGGACACCGCCCGCTACCGACTGGGCCTGCCACATGTCCTGGACACGCCCTGGCCCCTTCCCTAGGGAGCCGCTTCCCAGGGGGCCGGGGCATCAGAGGGAGGGGAATTCCGTGCGAGTCCGCATACGTCCACTGCGTCGTGTCCGTCCTGATACGCGATCCCGCGGCCGTAGGAGAGCCGCACCGGTGCGCCGGGCCGCCACCGGTGCGCTGGCCGCGGCCGTCCTCGGCGCGACCGTCCTCGCGGGGCCCGCGCAGGCCGGGCCGCGGGCGACCGGGGCCGAGGGGCAGCACCGGCCCACCCAGGCCGCGCTCCAGCGGCTGGTCGACCACGCCGGGATGCCGGGGGTCGGCGCGCTGGCCCGGCGCGACGGCAGGACGTGGTTCGGCCGGGCCGGGGCCGCCGACGTGGAGAGCGGACGGCCGCGCAGCGCCGCGGACCACTACCGCATCGCCAGCGTCACCAAGTCCTTCGTCGCCACGGTGCTGCTGCAGCTGGAGGCCGAGGGCGAGCTGTCGCTGACGGACACCGTCGAGGACTGGCTGCCCGGCGTGGTCCGCGGCAACGGCAACGACGGCCGCCGCATCACGCTGCGCCAGCTGCTCCAGCACACCAGCGGCCTGTTCAACTTCACCGAAGACCCCGGCCTCCAGCGCACCTTCGTCGGCCGGGGCTTCCTCCAGCACCGCTACGACACCCACGACCGCCGGGCCGTGCTCGCCGCCGCCCTCGGTCACCCGCCGCTCTTCCCGCCCGGCAGCAGCTGGTCCTACTCCAACACCAACTACCTCTTGGCGGGCCTGGTCATCGAGCGGGCCACCGAACGCCCGTACGCCAAGGAGGTCACCGACCGCATCATCAGGCCCCTGAAGCTGCGCGAGACGCGCTTCCCCGGCACCGACCCCGAACTGCCCGACCCGCACCCCGTCGCCTACTCCACGCTCTGGGACCAGGCCCCGGACGCGAAGGTCCACGACGCGACCGCCTACAACACCACCATGTGGGCCGCCTCCGCCGACCTGGTCTCCACCAGCGGGGACATCCGGCGCTTCTACGGCGCGCTGCTGCGCGGCGAGCTGCTGCCCAGGGCCCAGATGGCCGCGATGTTCGACACCGTGGCGGTGCCGGACGCCCCCGCCGTCCGCTTCGGGCTCGGCGTCCTCTCCCTGCGGCTGTCCTGCGGGAAGACGGTGTGGGGCCACAACGGGAGCCTGCAGGGGACCCTCACCACCGCGCTGGGCACCCGCGACGGAGGCCATCAGCTGGTCTTCCACGTCAACGGCGACTGGCTGACCGAGGAGACCCAGGCGGACTACTACGGCGTGGCCGAGGCCGAGTTCTGCGGCACCCGGCCGGGGACCGTTCCACCGCCGTCCTTCCCGGCGCTGCGCTGATCTCCGTCCCGCCCCGCCCCTGCCCCCTCAACGCCTCTCCCCGCCCCATCCGGCCCCCGCGAGGCCCCGGCTAGAGTGTGGTCGGACAACTTCATCCGTGCCAGACCGGGGGAAGCCGGTGCAATTCCGGCGCTGACCCGCAACCGTGAGCACGGGCCGCACCCCTGGTGTGGCCCGCTGCGAGCCGGAGCACCCGGTCGGGCATGGTGGCTCCCGCCACTGGTTGGACCGCGCCTGTTCGCGCGGACGGCCGGTGCGCGGCACCGTCGAGGTATACGGAGCTGAGCCCGGTGCCACCGCGTCGCCCCACCGGCGCGCGGGTGGGTGGCCGAGCGCGGCTGCGTAGCGCCCACCACCGCGAGACCGACCGAGAGGCACCGACCCCCATGGCCCCCCTGGCCCCTTCCTTCGCCGCCGTGGCGCGCCGCCGCGCCGCGGCCGCGGCAGCCGCCATCGTGCTGTGCGCGTCCGCCGCTCCCGCCGCCTTCGCGGACAGCCCCTCCCCCGCCGCGCCGGCGAAGCTGCCCGAGGGCCTGTACGGCACCAAGGACCCGCAGTACGACGGCGTGTGGCGGCAGTCCCTGGCGCTGCTGGCGCAGCACGCCTCCGGGGTGCGCCCCGCCGCCTCCGCCGTGGACTGGCTCACCGGGCAGCAGTGCTCGGACGGCTCCTTCTCCGCGTTCCGCGCGGACCCCAAGAAGGCCTGCGACGACAAGACGATGCGGGACACCAACCAGACCGGCGCGGCCGTGCAGGCGCTGGCCGCGCTCGGCGGGCACGGCGACGCGGTGAAGAAGGCCGTGACCTGGCTGAAGTCCGCGCAGAACGACGACGGCGGCTGGTCCTCCATGGCGGGCAGCCCCAGCGACACCAACTCCACCTCGGTGGTCATCGGCGCGCTGAAGGCCGCGGGCGAGGAGCCCGGCTCGGTGAAGTCCAAGAAGGGCGGCAAGACCCCCTTCGACGCGCTGGCCGGCTTCCAGCTGGGCTGTGACGCCAAGGAGGGCGAGCGCGGCGCGTACGCCTTCCAGCCCAAGGACGGCAAGCTCTCCGCGAACGACGACGCCACCGCGGCGGCCGCGCTCGGCGCCCTGGGCGACGGCTTCGTCGTGACGCCCGCCGGCAAGGACGTCAACGAGCCGGTCGAGGCGCTGGCCTGCGACGGTGACGCCAAGGACAACAAGCTCCCGCCGCGCAAGGCCGCCGACGCGGCGTCCGCGTACCTGGTCTCGGTGCTCGACAAGAACGGCCAGCACCTGAACTCGGCGATGCCCGGCGCCGAGGACCAGCCCGACGTCGGCAACACCGCCGACACCGTCATCGCGCTGGCCGCCGGCTCGCACGGCGATGTCGCGCAAAAGCCCCTGAAGTGGCTGGAGAAGAACTCCGCCGCCTGGGCCAAGGAGGCAGGACCGGCCGCGTACGCCCAGCTCATCCTGGCCGCGCACGCCACCGGCAGCGACCCGCGCAAGTTCGGCGGCGCCGACCTCGTCCAGCAGCTGAACGCCACCGGGCCCAAGCCGGAGGGCTCCAGCTCGCCGTCCCCGGCGCCGAAGAAGGACGCCAAGGAGGAGGACGACAGCATCGGCGTGTGGTGGATCGTCGCCGTCTTCTTCGTCGCCAGCGTCGGCATCGGCATCCTGATCAGCGGCCGCAACAAGAAGAAGAACCAGCTGTGATTCCCCGCTCGCGCGCACGCGGCGTCGGCGCCCTGGCCCTGGCCTGTGTGGTCACGGGGCTGGGCGCCGCGCCCGCGCAGGCCCAGGAGTACCGCTACTGGTCCTTCTGGGAGGGCAGGAACGGCGCCTGGTCCTACGCCACCGAAGGCCCGGCCACCTCCCGCCCGCCGGGCGACGCGGTGGCGGGCTTCCGCTTCACCGTCAGCGCCGACTCCGCCGCGGCGGCCAAGCCGCGCGAGGCCGCCGACTTCGACGCGATCTGCGCGAAGACCCCGGCCGAGGACGGCTCCAAGCGCATCGCGCTGGTCCTGGACTTCGGCACGCCCAAGGAGGCACCCGGCGGCGAGAGCCCGCCCCCGGCCCGTACGGAGTGCGCGCGGGTCGCCAAGGACGCCTCGGTCGGTGAGGCGCTGGCGGCGGTGGCCAAGCCGCTGCGCTACGACTCCAGCGCGCTGCTGTGCGCCATCTCCGGCTACCCGAAGGCGGGTTGCGCCGACAAGGCGGGCACGTCGGGCGGCTCGTCCGGCTCCGGGGACGCGAGCGCCGAGCCGTCCGCACAGGCCGACGGCGCCAAGGACTCCGGCGGCTTTGGGCCCTCGGCCGGCCTGCTCGGCGGGATCGCCGCCGTCGTCGTACTGGGCGCGGCCGCCGTGTGGCAGGCCCGCCGCCGCCGCGGATGAGCGCCACCGCCCCGCAGGCGACCCGCACCAACGCGCTGCACGCGGGGGCGTGGTGGCTGTGGGCGCTGGGCCTTGCGACCGCGGCCTCCCGCACCACCAACCCCCTGGTCCTGGGACTGCTGATCGGCGTCGCGGGCTATGTCGTGGCGGCCCGCCGCACCGACGCGCCCTGGTCCCGCTCCTACGGCGCGTTCGTCAAGCTCGGGCTGGTGGTGATCGGCATCCGGCTGGTCTTCGCCTTCTTCCTCGGCTCGCCGATCCCCGGTACGCACACGCTGCTCACCCTGCCCGAAGTCCCGCTGCCCGACTGGGCCAAGGGCGTACGGATCGGCGGCAGGGTCACCGCCGAGGGCATGCTCTTCGCCTTCTACGACGGCCTGAAGCTGGCCACCCTGCTGATCTGCGTGGGCGCGGCGAACGCGCTCGCCAACCCCGCCCGGCTGCTCAAGTCCCTGCCGGGCGCGCTGTACGAGGCGGGCGTCGCGGTCGTCGTCGCGATGACCTTCGCGCCCAACCTCGTCGCGGACGTCCAGCGGCTGCGGGCGGCGCGCCGGATGCGCGGCCGCCCCGACCGCGGCGTCAAGGCCCTCCTCCAGGTCGGACTGCCGGTCCTGGAGGGCGGTTTGGAGCGCTCGGTGGCACTGGCCGCGGCCATGGACGCCCGCGGGTACGGCCGCAGCGCCCAGGTCCCGGCCGGCGTCCGGCACACCACCACCGCCCTCACCCTCGGCGGGCTGCTCGGGGTCTGCGCCGGTACGTACGGGCTGCTCGCCGAGACGGACACGGGTTACGGCCTGCCGGTGCTGGCCGCCGGGCTCGCCGCCGCGCTGGCCGGGCTGTGGCTGGGCGGCAGGCGCTCGGTACGCAGCCGCTACCGCCCCGATCGGTGGGGCGTGCGCGCCTGGCTGGTCGCCGGGTCCGGCATCGCCGTCGCGGGCCTGATGATCTGGGCGAGCTCCTACGCCGCCGAGGCCCTGCACCCCCCGGCCGTCCCCCTCACCACCCCCGCCCTCCCCCTGTGGCCCGCCCTGTCCGTCCTCGTCGGACTGCTGCCCGCCTTCGTCGCCCCCGTACCGGCGCGGCCCGCCGCGGGCGCCCCGCCGTCGGGGCCGTCCGTCCCCCGTCCGCCGCGCCGCAGTCCCGCCCCGCACTCGAAGGAGCCCGCCCAGTGATCCGGTTCGAGCAGGTGTCGGTCACCTACGGGGACGCCGCGACGCCCGCCGTACAGGGCATCGACCTGACCGTCCCCGAGGGCGAGCTGTGCCTGCTGGTCGGCCCCTCCGGCGTCGGCAAGTCGACCGTGCTCAACGCCGTCTGCGGCCTCGTACCGCACTTCACCGGCGGCACGCTGCGCGGCCGGGTCACCGTCGCGGGCCGCGACACCCGCACCCACAAGCCGCGCGAACTGGCCGATGTGGTGGGCACCGTGGGCCAGGACCCGCTCGCGCACTTCGTCACCGACACCGTCGAGGACGAACTGGCCTACGGGATGGAGTCGTTGGGCCTGGCCCCCGAGGTGATGCGCCGCCGCGTCGAGGAGACCCTGGACCTCCTCGGCCTCGCCGAGCTCCGCGACCGCGCCATCGCCACCCTCTCCGGCGGCCAGCAGCAGCGCGTCGCGATCGGCTCCGTCCTGACCACCCACCCCAAGGTCCTGGTCCTGGACGAGCCCACCTCCGCCCTGGACCCGGCCGCCGCCGAAGAGGTCCTGGCCGTCCTCCAGCGCCTGGTCCACGACCTCGGCACCACCGTGCTCCTAGCCGAACACCGCCTGGAACGCGTGGTCCAGTACGCCGACCAGGTCATCCTCCTGCCCGCCCCCGGCGCCCCGCCCCTCATGGGCAGCCCCGCCGACATCATGGCCGTCTCCCCCGTCCACCCCCCGGTGGTGGCCCTCGGCCGCCTCGCCCACTGGTCCCCCCTCCCCCTCTCCGTCCGCGACGCCCGCCGCAAGGCGACGGCTCTGCGCGACCGCTTGACGGGGGTGCGGCTGCCCGAGGCGGTGAGCGGCGGGAGCCTGTCGAGGACCGCCTCTCATAGGCTCGGTGACTCCGGCCCGGGAACCGGCCCGGGCGCGGAAGCCGCGCGGACGCCCGGCGCCGGGTCGGCGCGGGACTCGGAGCCGACCGGCGGGACCGCGGCCCCGGGCCACGGCCGCTGGGCAGCCGACGAGCCGGCCACGGGCCGGGGCGCCGGAGCGGCACAGGGCACCGGGCCCGTACCGGGCGTCGGGCCGATGGCGGACCACGGGGTCGCACAGCGCGAGCGGGCAGCCTCGGAGCCGGCCACGCCGTCACGCGCGGGCTCGGGCCGAGGGGCGGCGGATGCGGGCCAGGGCCGGGCGGACGAAGCGCGCGGGGACCAGGACGGCGCCTCCGGGGGCGCTCGGGCGTCCGCGCGGTGGTCGCTCTTCGGTGGCAGGTCGCGTAAGCGGCGGCGTGCGGCCGAGGGCGCCGAAGGCAGTACGGGACCGGTGCCCGCCGGCATCCGCCCGAGCGGGGGTGCCGAGGCCGACGCGGCAGCCGTCGGTGCGGGCGGCGCGGCGGCAGCCGCCGCTCCCGGATCCGGCCGTGTCCCGGCCACCGGCGGCACCCCCGTCGCCGAGGCGGCCGGGCTCTGCGTACGGCGGGGGCGGATCGACGCGCTGCACCGGGTCGACCTGGCCGTACGGGCCGGCGAGACGATCGCGCTCATGGGGCGCAACGGCGCGGGCAAGTCCACGCTGCTGACCACCTTCGTCGGGATGCACGAGCCCGCCGCGGGTTCCGTACGCGTCGGGGGCGCCGCCCCGCACCGCACCGGCCCCCGCGCGCTGCTGCGCCTGGTCGGACTCGTACCGCAGGAGCCCCGCGACCTCCTGTACGCCGACACCGTCGCGGCGGAGTGCGCCGCCGCCGACCACGACGCGGACGCCACGCCGGGCACCTGCCGGGCCCTGGTCAGCCGGCTGCTGCCGGGCGTCCCGGACGACACCCACCCCCGCGACCTGTCCGAAGGCCAGCGGCTGGCCCTGGCCCTGGCCGTCATCCTCACCGCGCGCCCGCCGCTGCTGCTGCTCGACGAGCCGACCCGCGGACTGGACTACGCGGCCAAGGCCCGGCTCGTGGAGGTCCTGCGCGAGCTGGCCGCCGAGGGCCACGCCATCGTGCTGGCCACGCACGACGTGGAGCTGGCCGCCGAGCTGGCGCACCGCGTCGTCATCCTCGCCGACGGCGAGGTGGTCGCCGACGGCCCCACCGCCGAGGTCGTGGTCTCCTCCCCCTCCTTCGCCCCCCAGGTCGCCAAGATTCTCGCGCCCCTCCCCTGGCTCACCGTCCCCCAGGTCGCCGAGGCCCTGGAGGCCACCGCATGACCCCCACCCCCACCCCGGAGCCGGGCCCGGCCCCGTCAAACCGGACCCCGGCCGCCACCGCTGCGGCTGCGTCCGCACCCGTCGCGCGGCAGGCGCGGGCCGTCCGGCTCGGACCGCGTTCCATCGCCGCGCTGGTGCTCGTGTCGGCCATCGGCGTGATGGCATTCGGCTGGCCGCTGCTGGCCGATTCCTCCTCCGGGCTGGCGCACTCCAAGGACGCGCCCTGGCTGTTCGCGGCGCTGCTGCCGATGCTGCTCGCCGTGGTCGTGGCGACCATCGCCGACGTCGGCCTGGACGCCAAGGCCATCGCGATGCTCGGCATGCTCGCCGCGGCGGGGGCCGCCATGCGCCCGCTGGGGGCGGGCACGGCGGGCATCGAGCCGATGTTCTTCCTGATGGTCCTCTCGGGCCGGGTGCTGGGCCCCGGCTTCGGCTTCGTGCTCGGTTCGGTGTCGATGTTCGCCTCCGCGCTGCTGACCGGCGGCGTCGGCCCCTGGATGCCGTTCCAGATGCTGTCGATGGGGTGGGTGGCGATGGGTTCGGGCCTGCTGCCCGGCCCCGAGAAGCTGCGTGGCCGCCGCGAGCTGCTGCTGCTCGCCGCGTACGGTGCGCTCGCCTCCGTCTTCTACGGCCTGATCATGAACCTCCAGGGCTGGCCCTACATCGGCGGCATGGCCACCGGCGTCTCCTTCGTCCCCGGCGACCCCCTGCACGAGAACCTCGCCCGCTTCCTCGCGTACTGTCTGGCCACCTCTCTCGGCTGGGACCTGCCCCGCGCCCTGGTCACGGTCGTCCTGACGCTCACCCTCGGCGGCACCGTCCTGAAAGCCCTGCGCCGCGCCACCCGCCGGGCCGCCTTCGACGCGCCCGTGGAGTTCACGCCCCTGCCCGCCGCTGCCCCTTCCCTGGGCAAGAACCCCGAAAGTAATAGGTAAAAGGCATATTTACCCCTTACAGATCTTGTGAGGGCGCGCACAGGACGTTGGTCACTTACGGCCCCGCCTAGTAGGTACGCGCACCACCCACAGGCCCGGCGCCGCACGGCCCACGGGGGTGGGACCTTCCGCCCCGGATGCGAGCACCACTAGTAAGAGGGGGGCATTGCCAACCCTTGCGAGGCCTGCCAAAAGTGGATGTGTCGCCGAGAGCAGCGAGCTTCACCAGGAGCTTCGTTCCGGAGCCCGCATCGCAGCCCGGCGACTTCTCCTGCCCCCGACGGAAGGCAAACCCTCCGTGACTTCCCCCTCGTCCACGATCATCGGCCGCTTCACCGCTCGTAAGAAGGCCGCCGCCACCGCCGGCGCCATCGCGCTGGGCGCCGCCGCTGTCGCTTTCGCCGCCACCCCGGCCCAGGCCGCCGCCCCCACGGGCGCCAAGGCCGCCGCGCAGCAGATGATCCCGGACCGGGCCCAGTTCCAGTGCTTCAGCAACATCGTCGAGCACGAGAGCGGCTGGAACCCCACCGCCACCAACGCGGCGTCCGGCGCCTACGGCCTGGTCCAGGCCCTGCCGGCCTCGAAGATGTCCTCGGCCGGCGCCGACTGGCAGACCAACCCGTCCACCCAGATCAAGTGGGGCCTGGACTACATGAACTCCACGTACGGCAGCCCCTGTGGCGCCTGGTCCTTCTGGCAGGCCAACCAGTGGTACTGAGCCACTGGCAGCGCTGAACCGCTGGACCCCGGCCGCCACCGCCGAGCCCACGGCTCCGCGCTCCGGCAGCCCCCGAGGTGGCCGACGTCCCCGAGACGTCGGCCACTTTCGCGTTCCCGCGGACTCACGGCCGTCCTGCCGGCAAAGCGCCTAGCGGGCGCTCAGCGGCGCCGGGGCCTCCTGGACCGTCCAGCCGTTGCCGTCCGGGTCCCGGAAGGACATGAAGGAGTTCCAGGTGTCGCCCTTGCCCTCGGTCCAGCCCGTGGGGCCGACGTGCTGCACCGGGCCCACCTCCACACCCCGCTCGACCAGTTCGGCGCGGGCCGCCTCGATGTCGGTCACACAGACCTGGAGCCCCTGGAGCGTCCCGGGAGCCATGGCGCTCTGCCCCGGCGCCGGGGGCATCCCGCTCGTCAGGGCGATCGAGCAGCGCGAGCCGGGCGGGGTGATCTGGACCACCCGGATCCCCTCACCGACCTGTGAGTCGAGGTCGACCTTGAAGCCGCACCCCTCCTCGTAGAAACGCTTCGCCCGGTCCACATCGCTGACCGGCACCAGCACCACTTCGAGCGTCCACTCCACAGCGGCCGTCCTTTCGTTTTCCGACTCGGAGATCCGGGAAAGACCGGGCGCCGCACCACAACGGCGTCCGCGGCCGGATGCGGTTTCAGTGTCCGACGGCTCCGTCGATCCGCTCGCGAAGCAGATCGGCGTGGCCGTTGTGGCGGGCGTATTCGGCTGTCAGATGGACCAGGATGCGGCGCAGCGAGACGGGCTGTCCGCTCGCCGCGTGGGTGCCCGTCGCGTCCAGGGTGGCGGCGTCGGCGACGATGCGGCGGGACCGCTCGCACTGAGCGCGCCACACCGCCAGGGCCTCGGCGGCATCGCCGCCCAGGTCCTCGAAGTCCCGGTCGGGGTCGTCGTCGCAGGAGTACGGCGGCGCCGTCGCCTCGCCCGCGAACTGGTATGCCAGCCACCAGTGCTCCACGCCCGCCAGGTGGCGTATCAGGCCGTGCAGGCTCAGACCGGACGGTGGGACGGCCTTCTCGCAGAGGCGGTCGGCCGCGACGCCGGAGCACTTCAGCTCGAAGGTCGCGCGGTGCCACTCCAGGTAGGAGGTGAGGATCTCGCGCTCGTCGCCCGTCAGCGGCGGGGTCACCCGGGAGTCGTCCGCCCAGACGGGGGAGTAGGTCCCCACGGGGACGGCGGGGGCTGCGCCATCCCGTGCGAGGGCACCGTCCCTCTGCTGCGCTGCGTTGCTGTCACTCATACCCGGAGTGTGGCAGCGACCACTGACAACGGCCCGCCGCAGCCCGCCGACCGCCCGCAACCTCCGTCGCAACTACAGCCGCTGAATGATCGTCCCCGTGGCCAGCGCCCCGCCCGCGCACATCGTGATCAGGGCGAACTCCTTGTCCGTACGCTCCAGTTCGTGAAGCGCCGTGGTGATCAGGCGGGCGCCGGTCGCCCCCACCGGGTGCCCCAGCGCGATGGCGCCGCCGTTCACGTTGACCTTCTCCAGGTCCTGTTCGAAGACCTGGGCCCAGGACAGGACCACAGAGGCGAAGGCCTCGTTGATCTCCACCAGGTCGATGTCCTTCAGTGACATCCCGGCCTTGCCGAGCACCGCGCGCGTCGCGTCGATCGGCCCGTCCAGGTGGTAGTGCGGGTCGGCGCCGACCAGCGCCTGTGCCACGATGCGCGCCCGCGGCTTGAGCTTGAGGGCCCGCGCCATCCGCTTGGAGGCCCACATGATCGCGCAGGCGCCGTCCGATATCTGCGAGGAGTTGCCGGCGGTGTGCACGGCCGTCGGCATCACGGGCTTGAGGCCGCCCAGCGCCTCCATGCTCGTGTCGCGCAGCCCCTCGTCGCGGTCCACCAGCCGCCACATGCCCTGCCCCGCCGCCTGTTCCTCCTCGGTGGTGGGCACTTGTACGGCAAAGGTCTCGCGCTTGAAACGCTCCTCGGCCCAGGCGATGTGCGCCCGCTCCTGCGAGATCAGGCCGAGCGCGTCCACGTTCTCCCGGGTCAGCCCGCGGTTGCGGGCGATGCGCTCGGCGGCCTCGAACTGGTTGGGCAGATCGACGTTCCACTCGTCCGGCCACGGCTTCCCGGGCCCGTGCTTGGAGCCGCTGCCCAGCGGGACCCGCGACATGGCCTCCACGCCGCACCCGATGCCGATGTCGATCACCCCGCCCGCGATCATGTTGGCCACCAGGTGGTTGGCCTGCTGCGAGGAGCCGCACTGGCAGTCCACCGTCGTCGCCGCGGTCTCGTACGGCAGGCCCATCGCCAGCCAGGCGTTGCGCGCGGGGTTCATGGACTGCTCCCCGGCGTGGGTGACCGTGCCGCCGACGATCTGCTCGACGCAGTCGGGCTGGATGGCCGTACGGGCGAGGAGTTCACGGTAGGTCTCGCCCAGGAGGTAGGCGGGGTGGAGGTTGGCGAGCGCTCCGCCGCGCTTGCCGATGGGGGTGCGTACGGCTTCGACGATGACGGGTTCAGCGGCCATGACGTGCCTCGTCCTCTCCTCGCGTCCGCGGCGCGCCCGGGCTCCGCGAAGGAACTAGTACGCGTTCTAGTTCCGGAAGCACAGTCTTATGGAGCGGGTCACAGGGGTGCAAGGGGCGTGCACGAGCGGCCGCCCCCTTGCCGGCAAGTCGAACGGCCATGACCCTTGCCACTTGTAGAACTCGTTATTACCTTCACCCGCACACATCTGATGGTTCGTCAGTTCACCTGGAGCCGCCGATGCCTTGCCCAGCACTGCCCGAGGGGTTCGACTTCACCGACCCCGACGTCTACCAACAGCGCGTCCCCCTCCCGGAGTTCGCCCAGCTGCGGCGGACCGCACCGGTGTGGTGGAACGCCCAGCCGCACAACATCGCGGGCTTCGAGGACGACGGCTACTGGGCGGTGACGCGCCACGAGGACGTCAAGGAGGTCTCCACCAAGCCGGAGATCTTCTCCGCCGGCCTCAACACCTCCATCATCCGCTTCAACGAGTCCATGACCCGCGACCAGATAGACGTGCAGAAGCTGATCATGCTGAACATGGACCCGCCCGAGCACACCCGGGTCCGCCAGATCGTCCAGCGCGGCTTCACCCCCCGCTCCGTACGCGCCCTCGAAGGCGCCCTGCGCGACCGGGCGGCGAAGATCGTGGGGCAGGCGCGGGCAGGCGGCCGCGGCGACTTCGTCACCGACATCGCCTGCGAACTCCCCCTCCAGGCCATCGCCGAACTGATCGGCATCCCCCAGGAGGACCGGGCCCGCATCTTCGACTGGTCCAACAAGATGATCGCCTACGACGACCCCGAGCTGGCCATCACCGAGGAGGTCGGCGCCAACGCGGCGATGGAGCTGATCTCGTACGCGATGAACCTGGCCGCCGAGCGCAAGCAGTGCCCGGCCAAGGACATCGTCAGCCGGCTGGTGGCAGCGGAG
The DNA here is from genome assembly GCF_058245575.1 of Streptomyces sp. UF-297. Classification (NCBI taxonomy): domain Bacteria; kingdom Bacillati; phylum Actinomycetota; class Actinomycetes; order Kitasatosporales; family Streptomycetaceae; genus Streptomyces; species Streptomyces sp. UF-297. Next base: position 27,598 of record NZ_JBSIBZ010000102.1, read on the forward strand.
GACGAGGGCAACCTGGCCTCCGACGAATTCGGCTTCTTCGTCCTGCTGTTGGCGGTGGCCGGCAACGAGACCACCCGCAACGCCATCACCCACGGCATGCACGCCTTCCTCACCCACCCCGACCAGTGGGAGCTCTACAAGCGCGAGCGCCCCACGACGACGGCCGACGAGATCGTGCGCTGGGCGACGCCGGTCGTCTCCTTCCAGCGCACCGCCACCCAGGACACCACCCTCGGCGGCGCCCGTATCGCCAAGGGGCAGCGCGTGGGCATCTTCTACTCCTCTGCCAACAACGACCCGGAGGTCTTCGAGCGGCCCGAGGTCTTCGACATCACCCGCGACCCCAATCCGCACCTGGGATTCGGCGGTGGCGGCCCGCACTTCTGCCTCGGCAAGTCCCTGGCCGTACTGGAGATCGACCTGATCTTCAACGCCATCGCGGACACCGTCCCGGACATCGCCCTGGCCGGCGCCCCCCGGCGGCTGCGCTCGGCCTGGCTCAACGGCGTCAAGGAACTCCAGGTGACATACCACTGAGGGGTGCGGGCGGCAGCCGGGCGCGGGCGGCTGGGCGATCTAGCATGTGCGGGATGAGCGATGTGCCCGAGGGGCAGCACCGTCAGGAGATTCCGCACGGCCGTACGGGCCGGATTCCACGCGACCGTACGGCCGCCCGCGCCCCCGGACAGCAGGAGTACCGCCTCCAGGAGCTGGCGCTGGCCGCCGGAGTGAAGGTGCGCGACCTGCGGCACTTCCAGGAGCGCGGGCTGCTGCCGCCGCCGCGCCGCGAGGGCGGCATCGCGTGGTACTCCCAGGACCACCTCGCCCGGCTGCGCCTGATCAGCGACCTGCTGGAGCGCGGCTACACGGTCGGCGGCCTCACCGAACTCCTCTTTGCCTGGGAGCGGGGCCGCCCGGTGGCCGAACTCCTGGGCCTGGAGCGGGCGATGACCCACGGCTGGCCCCAGGAGGAGCCCGTACGCCTCGGCCTGGACGAGCTGCGGTCGCTCTTCGGCCACGAGGCGACCGGGGCCAATCTGCGCCGTGCGGTGGAGCTGGGCTACCTCACGGTGGACGGCGACACCGCCACCCATGTCAGCCGGCGCCTGCTGGAGGCGGCGCTCGCCCTGGTCGGGGAGGGCGTTCCGCTGGCGGCGGTGCTGGCGGCCGGGGACTTCGCGCAGCGCCGTACGGCCGACCTCGCGGACCGCTTCGCCGCCCTGCTGCGCACCCATGTCATCGGCCCGTCGGGCCCGGGCGAGCTGCCCCCGGGCGAGCTGCCGGCCGCGCGCATGCGGCGCATCGCCGAGGCCGTGGACCGGCTCCGCCCGGTGGCGGGCACCGTGGTGGACGCGGAGTTCGCGCGCGCGATGGAGCGCCGCGTACGGGCCGAACTGGAGGAGCTGCTGGGCGCGCGGCCACCACAGCCGCACCAGAAACCCTCCCCGGCCCCGGGGCACCTCTCGCCTCACGAGCCCTCCCCGGCCCCGGCACGCCCCACGCCCCACGAGCCCTCCCGCGCCCCGGGGCCGCCCCCGCCCCGCGAGCCCTGAAGCTGTCGCATCCTCAACCTTGCCAACGCCCGAGGGCGGTCCTACATTCAACTCGCCGGTAACACCCGGCAGTTCCGCATCCGCGCACACCGCTCTGCACCGGCCACACCGCCGCCGCGCGCGTCCGCACCAGCGGCCCGCGGCCCCTCCCGCGCCACCGGGCCACTTCCCCTCCCCCGGCCCGCCGACCTCGCCCCCTCCCCTTGGAGGACACCCGAGATGACGACGCAGCGCAGCCTCTGCAGCAGCACCCTGCTGGCCGTGGGTACGGGCGCCGCCGTCGCGGCACTGACCCTCGGCTGCAGCGACACCTCCTCGGCGCAGCCCGCCACCGCACCCCCCACTGCGCCCGCCTCGCCGGCGGCGCCCTCGGGCGCGCCGTCGTCCACCACCGTCGCCCCGGCCGGGCACGCCTTCACCGCCGAACTCAGCGGCCAGGCGACGTTCAAGGCGGGGTCGGTGACGGTGACCTGCACCGCCTCCAAGGCCACCGGCCAGGTCCCGGCGGCGCCGCGCAACCACAACCCCGCGGGTCCGGTCGCCAACTCCCTGGCGGCGCCCAGCTACGGCTCCTGCACCACCAGCGTGCCCGGCGTCAGCGCCACCATCGCCACCTCGGGCTCCTGGGGGATCTCGCTCCAGTACGGCGCGCAGGTCACCGCCGGGCTGACCATCCCCTCCGGCGGCTTCGTCCTGAAGACCAGCGGGCTCGCCGGCTGTACGGTCACCGCGGCGCCCGGTGGAACGGCGGCCGTCAACGGCACCTGGACCAATGGCGCCCCCTCGGCCCTCTTTGTCGCCAACGCCTCGGTACCGGTGCGGATCGAAGGCGGGTTCGGCTGCCCGATCAGCACGAACACCTCGGAGATCAGCGCCGCGTACAAGGTCGCCGACACCACCGACCCCATGGCGCAGATCACCGTGACCGGGTGAGCCCGTTCGACTGAATCCGCTCGGCCCAACCCGGTCGGATGCACCCTCCTCAATCACGCGTGACAGCGGCCGCGGTTCGGCCATACTGCTGCAATCGCACGGTGGTTGAGGAGGACGGGTGCGTTTGAAGATCGCAGTCCGCGAAGGCGACTGGGTCAAGGTGTCCTACTCCCCCTACGGGAACGGCTACGCCTTCGCGCTGCATCAGCGCATCGCGTCCGGGGAGTTCACCGACGGCTCCGGCGACCAGGAGGGCACCGCCGCCTTAGACCGCCGTGCCGAACGCCTCCCCCGCTGGGCCGACTTCGAGAAGGACTGCCTCAAGGACACCTTCGACATCTCCGTCTCCGATGCGCACACCCCGGCCGATGTGCAGCAGCTGTGCCTGGCCAAGGCGTACCGCATCGGGGCGGCGGGCCCGGTGACCGATCCCCCGCCGCAGCGGGTGTGGCTCACCGACCCGGCCACCGACGAGCAGCTGGACGACTCCCTGACGCTGCGGGCGGCTGGCGTGCAGGACGGCGACCTGCTGGTCCTGTGCGTACAGCGCCCGGCGCACGACCAGTACAGCCTGGACGCGGCCCGTAACCCCGCGGCGCTGTTCGAGAAGCTCCAGCTCGCGGCGAACGCGCCGGCCGCGCACGACTCCCCGCGCCTGTGGGGCCTGCTCCTCTACAGCGAGGCCGACCACGAACTCGCCACCTACGTGCGCACCCACTTCGACGACCTGCACGCCCTGTCCGGCCCCGCCACCCGTGTCTTCGTCGTGGAGCGGCGCACCGACTGGCGTACGGCCAAGCGGTATTGGCGCGACCGCCTCCCGCCGGACCGGTACCGCACCCTGGGGGCCATGCAGTGGCTGCGCTGGCAGCCGTACGACCCCGAGGGGGCCCGGGCCTTCGCGCGGACGCTGGGCGTGGATCCCCGGGCGCTGCCCTGTCTGGTGTACCTGTGCGACCCCAGGGAGGGGCTGCGCGACAGCCCGAAGATCGTGTTCTCGCTAGAGGAGGCCACGCCGCGCGCCTTCCGGTCCCTGTTCGGTTCAGTCTCCGGGGCGCTGCGGCCGTCCGGTGCGGCGAGTTGGCGGGAGACGGTCACCCCGGCCTCGTATTTCAAGAATGTCGAGCCGCTGGACATTCACGAGGACCATCCGCGCAGGCGCGTCCACGAGCAGTACGCGGCGCCGGAAAAGGTGCTGCGCGACATGGCGGCGGCGAACCGCGTGGCCGGCGCGGCGGCTTTCGCGAAGGTGTACGCGGCCGAGGAGGCCATCAACGCCGCGCTGCGCCCGCCGTCGTCGCAGGGCGAGCAGCGGCGGGGCCTGCGGCTGGAGAACTGCCGGATCACCTACACCTCGGGAGCGCCCGGCGACCGGGCGGCTCCCTGACCGGGGCGGGCCGACCTCGTCCGGCCCGCCCCGGCCGTCGCGCGGATTCCGCGGGCCGTCGCCTCCCGGGACACCGCGGCGACGCGGTCACCGCCTACCGGGACATCGCGGCCACAACCGTCGCCGTCACCAACGCCATTCCGACGAGAAAGGCGCCCAGGAAGGCGACCAGAAGGCGTCTGCGCAGTACGTGGTAGACGCCCTCGTATTCGGCGCGCAGCTCACCGCTCCGGCTCGCGATCCGCTTCAAATAGGCCCGGGACACCTCCAGTTGGTCCTGGGCGTAGACGCGTTCCACCTCGGCCTGCTGGGACTCGGTCAGCCAGGGCATACGGGAGGCGAACGCACCGGCCCGCGCCCGCGCCTTGTCCTTCTCGGCCTCCCACAGCAGATACCCCTCGATCTCGTTGATCGCCTCGGCCGTGGTTCTCATACCAGCGCGCCTTTCTCGGTGTCCTTCTCGACGGCGGGCGCACCGATCTCCGGGTGGTGCAGATCAAAGGCGGGGGATTCGGAGCGGATGCGCGGCAGCGTGGTGAAGTTGTGCCGCGGCGGCGGGCAGGAGGTCGCCCACTCCAGGGAGCGGCCGTATCCCCACGGGTCGTCGACCTCGATCTTCTTGCCGTACTTGGCGGTCTTCCAGACGTTGTAGAGGAACGGCAGGATCGACAGACCCAGGGTGAAGGAGAAGATCGAGGAAATGGTGTTGAGGGTGGTGAAGCCGTCGGCGGCCAGGTAGTCGGGAATGCGCCGGGCCATGCCTTCGGCACCGAGCCAGTGCTGTACGAGGAACGTGCCGTGGAAGCCCACGAACAGCGTCCAGAACGTGATCTTGCCGAGCCGCTCGTCCAGCATCTTGCCGGT
>NZ_JBSIBZ010000103.1:0-31558 GCF_058245575.1 Streptomyces sp. UF-297
CCCCCCCCCCCCCCCCCCCCCCCCCCGGCACCGATCCCGGCCCCGCACTTCCCACGCCCGGCCCAAGTGCGGTATTTTTTTCAATGTTGGCTAGGGTGGCACCTGGCCGGCACCACCTGCTGCACCACTCGAAACCCCTACCAAGGAGCACCACCCCCATGATCCCCAACGGCGTCACCCCTGCCGACGACCAGATCGCCGCCGACATCTTCGGCGTCAGCGTCGGCTACTGGCAGGACACCAAGCACTGGCAGAAGATCCGCGGTCTGAAGCTGCTCAACCGCACGGGCAGCCGCCGGCGGCTCTACTCCAAGGAGCAGCTGCTCGCCGCGCGAGCGGAGGAGGAGCGCGCCAAGGCGGTCAACGAACAGCCGAGGTACGACCTTCCCCCGGTGCCGGCCGACGAGCACCCCGACGACCTGCTCGACCTGGAGGAGGCGCTCTACGCCCTGCCGGAGGAGCGGCGCGTCGCGCTGAGCACCTGGAAGACGTACAAGTACGGCGACAAGACCCGTCTGCCGGCGCCGGACTTCAACCTCGGCGGTCAGGAGGTGGACGGCGAGATCGTCGGAGGTGAGGACTTCTGGCGCCGGCAGACCATCCTCGACTGGGACGCCAACCGTCCCGGCCGCGGAAGCCAGCCCGGCCGCGGCCGGAAGCCCGGCAGCAAGAACAGGGCCCCGCGGCAGCCCACGCCGCAGGCCGAGGAGCGCCGGCAGCGCGCCCGGGTCCTTCTCGACGAGCAGCCGACCGCCGTCACGGCGAAGGTGCTCGCCGAGGACCTCGGGGTCCACCCGGTGCACGCGGAGCGGCTGCTTCGCGCGGCCCGGCTGGAAAAGGTCAGCGACCTCCTGAAGGAGCGAGAGCACCTGACCGTCGAGGAGGTCCAGCGCGAGACCGGCCTGACCGTCGTAGCGCACGCCCGCAAGCTGCTCGACGAGGCCCGCGCGACCATCGCCACGCAGTGATCCCCCGCACGTCGGGTCCTGGCAGGATGACCTTCGCCAGAACCGGACGAGTGGGGGAGCGCGAAGGTGGCCAGGGGCGGCATCGAGCGAGCACTGGAGTACGTCGCCGAGCGCAGCGTGCTGGTGCCGCACGGATGCCGATACTGGGTCAGGAGCCTGACGACGGACGGCTACGCAAAGGCCGTCGTGACCGAGGCCGGCCGCGAACGCACGGTGCGGGTGCACCGGTGGCTGATGGAGCTGCTGCACGGCCCGCTCCCACCGCGCACGATCACCGCGCACAGCTGCAACGAGTCCCTGTGCGTCGAGCTCGACCACCTGTCGAACGCCACCCAACGCACGAACATGCGGCAGATGGCGGACCAGGGCCGCGCGGCCGGCCGGGCGCACCTCGGCTACGCCGACACCCGCGGCTCCCTGGGCCGCGCACAGGCCATCCAGGCGGCACTCCGCGACGGGCTGGACCTGGACGCGCTCGCCGCCGCGATGCTCGCGGGCGAGGCACGCCCGCTCGTCCGCCAGGCCCTGGCGAACGGATACGACGCGGAGGCGTACCTGGCCGCCGTGCGCGCGTCCGATCCGAGCTCCGCGCTCGTACCGCTCTTTCCGACGGAGGCGGCCGAGGAGGCCCCCGCCGCACCGGAGGACGGACAGATGTCGTTGTTCTGAAGACGCCGACGTCGAAGGCCCCGCCCTGGGATGGGTGACCATCCCCGGGCGGGGCCTTCGACGTTGAACGAGGACCTCAGCCAGCCGATCCTGGCGGAAGGGTTGCCCCCTCGGCGTTCTCCGGCGACCCGTCCTGAGCCGGGAGCGTCACCGGCCCGCCGGGCGGAGGGAAGTTGTACGCGGCGGCCGCCGGCTGCGGAGTAGCCGCAGCATCCGGCGTCGACGCCTCCGACTCGCTGCCGACCGGCTCCCCAGCTGCTTCCGACGGCGCCGCACCGGCGGGCTCATCAGCGCCCTGCTCGGCGACAGCAGCCACCGCCTGGTCGAAGTTGCGCTTCGCCGTACGGACCTGACCCACCGAGATGCCGAGACGCTCCGCCACCTGCTGGGCGGGAATCTCGGTGTCCAGCATCTCGACCACGAGCGCGTCGAACCTCTGACGCTTCTCCACCAGCTGCGCGTTGCGCTCCTCGCGGAGCTTGGCCACGCGCCGCTCGGTCTCCTCGTCGAAGTCGTCGATCTCCTCTTGCAGCAAGATCGCCTCTCCCGCGATGCGGAGACGCTCCTCCTCCTGCTTGACGAACCGGGCCGCCTTCTCCCGCGCCGCCTCCCGGGCCTGCACCGCCCGGGAGCCCCGCCGCTGCTTCTGCGTCATGCGCTGCTGCACCTCCGTGTTTTGGGACTGCCGGGGCACATTCTGCCGCCCAGCGGACCGCGGTCGAACGCCGCCCACGCGGCGGCACCGCACATGACGGCCCGGCTGGCCGCCTCCCGGCGGTGCACCGCCGGCCGCATCGGCACGATCGGTTTCTCCGCGCCGGGCCGCGCGACGCGGTGCACGTCAGCCGCACTGCGGCACCGCCGTTCGCGCGCTGCCCCTCGCTCTGCCCCGGCGCGGGGGCGGCCGTACCGCCACGGCGCGTGCCGCCGGTGCGGGGTGCGCGGGCGGGGTGCACCGCCGACCGCATCGGCACGATCGGTTCGTCCGCACTGGACCGTCCGACGCGGTGCACGTCAGCCGCACCGCAGCACCGCACGTGACATGCAGGTGCCGGAGCGCGGCACCCGCCCCGAGGGGCCGGGTTGCGAGGGGCGCTATCGCGCCGCCCTCTCGCGCTCCCCCGGCGCGGGGGCGGCCGCACCGCCACGGCACATGCCGCCGGTGCGGGGTGCGCGGGCGGGGTGCACCGCCGACCGCATCGGCACCGCACGTGAAGTCCTGGCGGAAGGGTGCACCGCAGGTGCACGCCACCGCACGGCCACGGCCGGCGCCGTGGCCGTGCGGTGCACCGACCGACCGCACGCGACCGCCCGGCGGCAGTGCACGTGCGACGCACCGCCGCGATCCGCAGCACCGGTGACGCGCTGCGGACCGTGACGCCACGTCGTCCCGGCTCGCCATGTGACGCGTCCACAGGTGACGTCGCAGGTGCGCCTTTCCACAGCCATGTCCGGAGGACCTGACTATGGAAAGCCGCCAGACTATGTCTGTGACCGTCCTGCTCTCTCAGCCCGTTGCCGTCCAACCGTCATCGTGATCGTCGCAAGCTCCTCCACGATTCGGTTGTACGCGCAACGCGCTTCAAGATCATTACGGTCACAGCTCAGGCATTATGAATGTACCAGGGTTTGTACCACGCCCAAAGTGGGGCGGCTAAAGGTAAGATCCAGCGCATGATGACCGTCCACCTCCTCAGCGCAGGGGACGGGTATACGTACTACGTACGCGAGACTGCCAGCGCCGACCAGGCCCGGGAACGCGGCCAGGAACTGGGCGACTACTACACCGCTAGCGGCAACCCACCCGGTGTCTGGATGGGTTCGGGCATCGAGCTTCTCGGTGTGTCAGGCATCGTCAGCGAAGCTCAGATGAAGGCGCTTTACGGCGAGGGCCTGCACCCGGATGCGGAACGCATCATCGCCGAGCGCATCGCCGCCGGGGACAGCACCAAGCGGGCGATGCGGGCCGCTCGACTGGGCCGCAAGTACATGCAGTTCGTGCAGAAGGACACGCCGTTCGGGCGGATGCTGCACGAGGAGATCGAGCGCTTCGTGCGGATGGAGAAGCGCGAGCCGAACGCGACGGAGCGGGCTGAGATCCGGGGCCGCGTCGGTGCCGTGCAGTTCCGCACCGAGCACGGCCGCAGCCCCGAGTCCAAGGAGGAGCTGGGCCGCTTCATCAAGGAGCAGGAGGGCGGCAAGCAGCGCAATGCAGTCGCCGGATTCGACTTGGTGTTCCGTGCCCCGAAGTCGGTATCCGTGCTGTGGGCGCTGGGCGATGAGAGCGTGCGCAGAGCCGTCGAGAAGGCTCACGTGCAGGCGATCGAGGAGACCGTGCAGTGGCTGGAGAAGAAGGCCACGATGACCCGCACCGGAGTCAACGGCATCGCCCAGGAGGACGTTGCCGGCGGCCTGATCGCCACCCGCTTCCGGCACTACGACAGCCGCACCGGCGACCCTCTTCTGCACGACCACGTCGTGGTGTCGAACAAGGTGCAGGGCCGTGACGGCAAGTGGCGGACACTGGACAGCAGGCTCCTCTTCGCGCAGAACGTGCCCGCCAGCGAGCACTACAACCTGCGAGTCATGGAGATCGTCTGTGAGGACCTCGGGCTGCGTGCAGAGGCCCGAGAAGTCACCCCGGGCAAGCGCCCGGTCATGGAGATCGCCGGGGTCGGAACGGACCTCATCGAGGCCAACTCAAGCCGCTCGCAGAGCATCAAGGAGCGCACCGCCGAGCTGGTGACGGAGTACCGGGAACGGCACGGCTACGACCCGTCGAGTAAGACCCTCACGGCGCTGATGCAGCAGGCCACGCTGGAGACGCGACCCGACAAGAAGGAGGCCCGGCCGCTCGCCGAACTGCGCCAGGTATGGCGGGAGGCGGCCGTCGAAGCCTTCGGTTCCGACCGCGTGGACAACCTCCTCCGCGCTGCCCGGGTGGCGGCGCAGAGCACCCATCCAGACCCTGCGGCCGTGCCGCACCTGGACGTCCACAGGGCCGCCCGAGAGGTCATTGATGCGGTCTCGGAGCACCGCAGTGTGTGGGGCCGGCGGCAGGTCTTCGCCGAGGCCCAGCGGTGGGTCATGGCGGCCACACTCGGCGCCGCACCGAGCGGTGACCTGGCCGAGCGCATCACCGATCGTGCGCTCGCGGCCGAGGTCATCGGCATCACTCCGCCGGATCTCAACCCCTACTTCCCGGGGGTCGCCCGAGCGGACGGAACGAGCATCTACCGCCGCCGGGAGACCGAGCTCTACACCTCCGTCGGCGTCCTCGCAGCCGAGGACCGGATCGTCTCCGCCGCGCGCACCCAGGTGATTCCGGCGGTTTCCCCGGAGGTCTACCAGGCCGTCGAAGACGCCTACCAGCAGGCCAATCCGACCCGTCGTCTGGACGCGGGCCAGCGCGAGCTCGCCCGCACCTTCGCGTGCAGCGAGAAGCTCGTAGCGGCGGGCATCGGCCCGGCCGGTGCGGGCAAGACGACCGCCATGCGGGTAGCCGCCGACGCCGTCCGCGCGAGCGGCGGCCGCGTCATCGGTCTGGGCCCCTCCGCCCGCGCCGCCACCGAGCTTTCCGCCGGTCTGGAGGCCCCGGCCTTCTCGCTGCATGACTGGCTCGGAGCCCGCGAGCGGCTGCACCAGGGCAAGCGCGTGGCCCCCGAATACCAGCTGTCCGCCGGCGACGTCATCGTGATCGACGAGGCGGGCATGGCGGGCAGCAAGCGCATCGCCGCCGTCGTGGCGGAAGCCCAGGAGGCCGGTGCACTGGTCCGTCTGATCGGTGACCCCTTCCAGCTCGCCGCCGTGGAATCCGGCGGCGCCCTGCGGCTGCTCGCCAACACCGTCGACGTCGTCGAGCTGGAGAACCTGCACCGGTTCCGCGCACCGGGAGAAGCAGCCGCCACCCTCGCCCTGCGCAGCGGCGAACCCGAGGATGCGTGGACCTGGTACCTGAACCACAACCGCGTCGTCGCCGGTACGCGCGAGCAGATGCTGCACGCCATCTTCACCGACTGGCAGGCCGACATCGAGCAGGGTCACACGGCGCTGATGATGGCGGACGACAACGCCAGCGTCACCGAGCTCAACACCCTCGCGCAGGCATACCGGATGGCCCGCGGACAGCTCGACGCCACCCAGGGCGTCGACCTCGGCGACGGCCTCCAGGCCCACCGCGGCGACCTCATCGTCACCCGCAAGAACGACCGCCGGAACGCGGTCATGGGCGGCCGCGACTTCGTCAAGAACGGCGACCAGTGGGCGATCGAGGCCGTCCGGGACAACGGCGACCTGGTCGTACGGCACACCGACCACGGCGGCCGCACCGTGCTGAAGGCCGAGTACGTCGGGACCTTCGTCGAACTCGGCTACGCAGCCACCGGCCACCGGGGCCAGGGCGCCACCGTGGACACCGGAAGCGGGCTGGTCACCCGCCGCACCAGCCGCGAGTCCGCCTACGTGCAGGTGACCCGAGGCCGCCTGAAGAACCGCATCTACGTCGTCCTGGACGAAGGCCAGACGATGCGGGACGTGCTCGACACGATCGCCTCCACCCAGAGGGCATCGGTCTCCGCGACCGAGGCCATCCGGGCCGAGCAAGACCGGGTGTACGGCATCCCCCAGCTGGCTTCCGAGTACAACGACGTGCACGCCCGTGCGCTGTCGCTGCGCTACCAGAACATGGCCCGTTCCGTCCTGGGGTCGAGCGCCGAGGCCGTCATCGCCGAGGAGGCATGGCCCGCGGTCGAGCGTGCCCTGCGTGACGCCGAGCGCGCCGGCTTCGCCCCCGAGCGCATCCTCTTCAGCGCTTTCCACGAACGGGACTTCGCCGACGCCGAGGACAACGCCGCGGTGTTGAGCTGGCGGATCGACAACCACGTCGACGACGCCCGCAGCGTTCTCCAGCGCCTGGAAGAACAGGGCACGACCCGGCCCCTGATCGACCTGACGGACGACCAGCTTGGCCGTCTGTCCCAGCGAGCCGAGGAGCGGCGCAAGCAGGCCCTAGACGCGCTGCACCGGGCCGACGCCCGGGTGGCCAGCCAGCCCCGGCCGGTGGTCGTGGACGGTCTCCCCGTGCCGGCCTGGCCGGGGCGGGAGTACGGAGACCTCACCCGGCTCCAGCTCTCGCAGGCCATCGCGGAGGCCCGCCGCGACGCCCGCCTCGCCAGCCTCTCCGTCGTGCAGGCCCGGCGCGACGGCCGGAGCGAGGATGCCGAGGCACACCGTGAGGAGGCCCGCGCGGCGGCCGCCCGCCTGCACGGCCTGAAGACCGAGCAGGCCACCCGCAAGGCCATGGACTGGGTCGACCGTGCCCGCGAGGAGTGGCAGCGCGAGCCGGGGGCTGGCCGTGCCCACACCGCGGGCATGGATGGCGAGACGGTCGCCGCGGAGATGCGCACCAACCTCCACGCGCAGGACGAGGCCCGGGTGCGGCTGGCCCGCGCCGAGTTGGTCGACCAGCGGGTGCGGGCCGAGCAGCGGCTTCGCAGGCTCCTGCCCGACACGGCCGAGGTCGCCCCGGTCCACACCGGGCCGCTGCCCGAGTGGCTGCTGCCGCGCGAGGCGGAGCGTGACCAGTACACCCCCACCCCGTGGGTCGAGCACCTGGACGCGCGCCGTCAGATCATCGACGACCGCCTTGCCCAGACCGGGGCCGCTCTGGCGGCCAACCCGCCGGAGTGGGCACGCAGCCTCGGGCCGGTGCCGCCCGAGGGAACCGAGCTGCGCGACACCTGGGAGCGCACGGCCGCACTCGCCGACGCCTGGCGGGCCCGGCACCAGGTACGGGCGGATGAACCCGGTCTCGGCAGCCAGCCGGTGGGGGAGCGGGACGCGGCGGCCTGGCAGGCATTGCACGAGCAGGTTGCCGAGGTCGGGCGCCGGGCACGAGCCACCGAGGCCGCCGCCCGCCGTGGCGAGGCCCTTGCAGCGGCGGCCCGCGAAGAGGTGCACCCGACCGAGGCTGAACGCGAGTTCGCGCCGTCCGGTGAGACCGTCACCGACGTCCTTGTGGATGAGCCGTCCGTGGAGGAGGACATCGAGGTCGTGGTGGAGGAGCCGGAGCCCGAGCTGGTCCGTGACGATGAGCGGGCGCGCGACGAGGACCTGGCCGTCGAGGAGGCCGCGGAGGTCGTGGCCGAGGCGGCGGTGGACGCTGCGGACGGGCAGGAGCAGGAGGCCGATCGGGAGGAGCGCCGGCAGCGCAACGAGCCGGACCGGCGTCCGTACGCTGACGTGCCCGACGCCGAGCTCTCCTCGACACTCGCCTACTACGTTGAAGCGGCCGATGCCGCCCAGGAGCACGCTGCCGCCCAGGAGGCGAAGGCGGAGGAACTGCGGGCCGCTCTGGAGCCCGGCGGTGCGGTCGAGCGGAGCGTGGCCGAGCGCGCGGCCCGGGTCGAGGCCATCCGGGAGCTGCGGGCGGCGGCCGTGGAGCTGCCCGCTATGGAGGCCGCCGACATCCGGAGGCGGGAGGAGGCTCTGGGGATCGAGGCGCGTCTGGCCGAGACCACGCGCTTCGGCCGGCCCGTGGTGCGGGGCGACGACCGGGCCCAGTTGGAGAGTCGTCTGGCTGACCTTCGGGCGGAGCAGGAGCGGGCGGCCGAGCAGATCACCGCTCTGCGGCAGCGGCAGGCCGAGGCCGAGCGGAGGGCCGGCCCGGAGGCTCAGCACGATGAGGTGCTGGCTTCGTGGGAGCGCAGCGGCGGGTCGCAGGAGGCGGTGCTGGAGCGCACCCTGGCCGCCCGCCGGCGGCGTGCCGAAGCTGCGGGCAAGGAGGCGGTGACCGCGCGGAGCGAGGTCGAGAAGCTCGACGCGGCCGCCGCGACGGTCCGGCAGGAGATGAACCTCCGCGACGCGCAGCCGTACGAGCAGCGCGTTGCCGAGGAGGCCCGGCGCATCCAGGCCCAGCAGGAGGCGGCCCGGCAGCAGTCTCAGCAGCAGTCCGCGCAGCACCCGGGCCCTGACGAGCAGCAGAGCAGGGGCGGGACCAAGCGGTGATCGGGCCGCACACGGCGGAGGCCCCGGGGAGCGTTCCCCGGGGCCTCCGCCGTATTGCCGTGAGCCGTCAGCTCTCCTTCTTCTCTCCGCTCTCCCGGCGGGCGGCCCGTGCTTTCGCTGCGGCCTCGGCCTCCTTGGCCAGCCGCGCGACCTGAGCCTTCGCCGGATGGGCGCGGGGAGCGGTCAGGAACTCCGGCGGCTCGTCGAGCCACTGGCCGAACGCGTCGTCGCCGTCGGTCAGCTGCGGCGCCGGTGAGTCCATGTGGGAGGTCTGGCAGCCGGCGCTGTTCAGGCGCGGCAGGAACGCGTACAAGTCCTTGATCCACTCGGCTTCCGCTCGCAGGCCCAGCTTGGTGGGGTCGCCCGCGTACGTGCGGACCCACCCGATGTACAGGGCCGTCAGGTGCTCGATGATCCGGGGGTGCCGGTACCAGCACCGGGCGATCTGGTTGCGGACGTCGTACGTCTTGATCAGCCAGTCCACCCAGAGGGTGAGCTCGCCCAGCCGCTTCTCCCGGTCGTCGGGGTCCATGTCGGCCCACACCCACCGCTGGGGAGGTTCCGGCTTCTCCTCCTGGGCGTTGGGGGCCTGGGCCTCGGTGGTGGTGTCAGCCATGGTGTGCCTCCAGCGCGGGAGCGGCCGCCTTGTCCAGGGAGACCGGCGGCAGCGGCCGGGCCAGCCATGCCCGCAGGTCCTCGTCCCGCCAGGTCAAGCGCATGTTGGCCCGGATCGGCGGCAGGTTGAAGTATTGGACGATCGCGGTGAACGTGGGGATCTCGCGGAGCTTGTCCACCGGCAGCAGATCGGTCTCCACGATGCCGGTCGACGTCGAGCTGCCCGAGGGGCCGGTGGAGTGGGTCGGCCGCTCGGTCTGCTCCTTGGAGAAGATGTAGTTGAAGTACCGCAGGGTGTTGTCGTCGGCCAGGCCCGGCAGCAGCATCCGCAGCGTGGACGCGGAGATCACCGTCCGGGCCCCGTCCTGCCCCACCCTGGACGCCAGTTGGGCCAGGTCGTGCCAGATGGTCAGCATGGCGATGCCGATGCCGCGGCCGGTGGTGAGGGTCGTGGGCAGCTTGGGGTACCGCAGGGCGTTGCCGGCCTCGTCGATGAAGCAGCCCAGGGCCTTCTCCAGCGGCTTGCCGGTCTTCTCGAACCGGTCCTCGGCCGCGTGGATGATCGAGGCGATGATCGAGGTGAACAGGGGCCCGTACCGCTCCGCGTTCGAGGGCGAGGCGACCAGGCAGACCGTGCCGTTCTCGTCCAGGAGCTGCTCCGGGCTGAAGTCCGTGCGCTCAGCGACGACCCGGACGTCCTTGTTGCGGTAGACGGCGGCGACGACGTTCAGCGTGAACTGGACGCTGCCGGCGCCGTCCTCGTGGAGCTTCAGCCACGGCTGGGCGTAGTCCATGGCAACTTCGGGGTAGTCCGGTTCGAGGATCGCGCGGACGTGGTCGACGGCGTCCTTGCCGAGCGCGAGCCACTCCCGGAAGGCGCGGATGCCGCCCTTGGAGATGTGCGCCGCGAGGAGCAGGCCCGCGAGGATGGCGCGGGCCTGCGCGATCCACGGTTCGGCGCGCGGGTCGTAGTGCTTCTGGGCCGCATCCGCCATCCACTCCGCCATGCGCTCGGCGGAATCGGCGTCGCGCGCGTAGTCCACCGGCGACCAGTGGGCGGTCGCCCGCCCGCCGGGCAGGCCCGCGGGTGCGATGACCCAGACCGGGCCGAGGGCCCGGCGGCTGTTGTAGATGGCCTCCAGGTCGGCGGCCTTGGTGGTGGTGAGGACGCATGGACCCTGCCACTCGGCGGCGTTGCCCAGCAGGAGACCGGTCGTCTTCGCCGAGCCCGGCGGGCCGAAGGCGATGGCTGACCCGCTCCGCTCGATCACGGCGACGATCTTCTTGGTGTGCTGGCCGCGTCCGGCCGTGATGCGGTCGGGCCGCTCCTGCGGCTTCTCCGGTACGGCCATCTCCAGCTCGGTCTTCTTGCCGCCCCACCGGGCGCCGCCCAGGTGGGGCTTCCTGCGGCCGAAGGCCCGCAGCAGGAAGGCGACCGCGACGATCAGCAGGACGAGGAGGAGCGCGACCACGAGCCAGAACGCCCACGTGGGCGGGGCCGGATCGTAGACGGCGGCGGGCCCGTGGCTGACGGTCAGGATGATCGTCTCGGGCAGGCTCTTGGTGGAGCTCGCCCACCCGTTGCCGGTCACCAGCCCGGCCAGCGGTGCGGCGGCGAGCACGATGGCGCTCGCCCCGAGGACGAACCCCGCACCGATCGCGGCCAGGAGGGTCTGGTCGTCCACGCTCTTGTCGCCGGCCATCAGACCACCATCCGCTCGTCCGTCTCGAACAGGGACTTCTCGATGTGGCTGAGCATCAGCTGGACGGCGTGCGAGCCGCCGCCGCGGCCGACCTTCCACAACGCGCGGCCGCGCTGGCCGGCGCCCCAGCTGCCGATCAGCTCGCACTCGGCGTCGGTCAGGCCGATCGCCTCGCGGGTGATCTGGAGCGGCTTGGTGTCCTGGGCCAGCTGGATACGGGTCTCGCACGAGGCGATCAAATCCTTGGCGATGGCCACGGCCTCCGAGCCGGCCGCGCCCACGGACTCGAAGTCCGACAGGCGGTGCGTGGCCAGCAGCTGGATCGTGCCCGTCGCACGGCTGAGCCGGAGATCGGCGTCGATCTTGCGGACCATGGCCGCGCCGCCGGATCGCATCTGCCGCCACAGCTCGTCACGGACGACGATCCACGGACGCTCGCCCGGCCGGTCGATCGCGGACTGCGCCCAGGAAGAGACACAGGTCAGCACCATTGCCACGGTCTCGTCCCCGTACTGCTCCAGGGCCGAGATGTCGACGGACTGGATCGGGGCGTCCCAGTCGAGACCGATCGAGGTCTGCTCGTCGAAGAGGCCGCCGAGATGACCGGTGATCATCCCGCCGAGCGCGCTGCGCAGGGACGCCATGTGCTCGCGGGCGAGCTGAATGTCGTCGTCCCGTACGCGCAGCTCGCGCGCCATCGCCTCGGTCGGGTCCTTCAGCTTCGCGTAGACGAGGGGCAGGGTGGGCACACTCAGCCGGCTCTGCCCGTGCAGCTCGCCGGTGACCTCGCGGACCGCGACGTCGAGGCACTCCTCCTCCTGCGGCCGCAGGTTGCGCTTGAGCTGGAGTTCGAGCAGTGCCTTGAGAAGGGTGAGCCTGCGGCGGTGGATCTCCTTGAGGCGGGCCTGGAGGACGGTCCGGTCCTTGATCAGCTCCAGGTCGTAGCCCAACGGGCCCGCGTCCAGGGGATTCAGGCGGCCCGACAGGCCGGGGCCGAGGCGGACCGGGTCGACCCCGAGGTATTCGCACAGCGCCTTGTACTCGCCCTTGACGTCACCGGCGATCAGGGTCCGGTGCCCCAGGGCCATGAGCCGGAAGCACAGCGCCTTGATGTGCGCCGACTTCCCGGAGCCCGGGATGCCGGTCACCATCACGTTCGGGTTAGTGCACAGGCCCTCGCGGACCCACGCCGCAGGGTGGGCGGAAAACGCCTGCATCGTCAGCGTGTTCCACCCCATGTACACGCCGACCGGCGGCAGGCTCGCGGCGTGCAGGAAGGGGTAGATTCCCGATGCGCGCTCGGTGTCCGCCCGGAAGACCTCGGGCTTCGCGATCGAGGCGACACGGCCCGCGAAGGGCTGGGGCCAGCCCTTGCGCGGGGCGATCCGCATAGCCGCCTCGGGGTCCTCCAGCAGCCGGGACCGGCGCCGCTCCGCAGCCGAGAGCTGCTTGGGGATCGGCTGGTCTTCCACGTCGTCGAGGAAGTCCCCCAGCCGGGACGCCTTCAGCTTCGTGTCGCCGCCGTCGCTGCGGCGGAAGGGCAGCGCCATCAGAGGCCCACCCTCCGGTCGGGCAGACCCAGACCCAGCGGCAGGGCGGCGACGGTGAACGCGTCGTCCTGAGCGCCCCAGACCCTCCGGATCTCCAGGCCCGCAGAGGAGGCGTCCGCCTGGAGTTCGGCGCACGCCGTCTCCAGCTGCTCCAGGTCGGTCACCGTGACGGCGATCAGCGCCATGAGCCGGACGACTCCGTGGCCGCTCGCGCGCGCCACGTCCTGGGCCCGCGCGGTCATCGCCTCACGGCGCTCGTCCTCGCTCTCCGCCCTGCCCGTCTTCGCCCGCAGCTTGCGTGCCGCGTCCCGCTTGGTCTTCTCGCGGGCCAGTTCCTGCCGGGCCTTGGCCGGGCCGATCGGCTCGTACACCAAGGTCAGCGAGCGGCGCGCGTTGGAGCGGGGACGCAGCAGCGGCTGGAGGAAGGTGGCGTACACCTCCGACTGGGGGAAGCCGCGGACCTGGTAGCTGACGGTCCACGCGCCGTCGTGCTTGTAGAGGCCCCAGACGGTTTCCGTCGCGGCCGGGCCTGCGAGTTCGGGGTCGACCCCCTTCGGGGCGCCCTTCCAATTCGAGTCTTCCGCCGCGGTGTTGCGGGCGGACAGCGCGAGCTGGGCCTCCGGGTCGAAGGCCGTACGGATCACCTGCGCGACCCCACGGGGCGGGAGCCACTCGACGACCTGGAGTCCGGCGCTCGACAGGGAGCCCGCCATGGCGTTGATCTCGCGGACGAGGACGGCGGCCGCGCCGATCTGCCCGCCGCCGGCGCCCTTGACGGCGAGCCGGGCACGCGCGGCGGACAGGGTGACGGACAGGTAGGTCTCACGGATCGTGGCGGCCGGGCCCGCGCCCTGCATGAGCTCGTCGAGGGCCTCGACAGCTGCGGCGGGGGCGTCGGGGGCGGTGTGGCGCTCGGTCCAGGAGCGCAGGGCCGCCCCGTCGTCGGGCAGGCTGCGCTGGTGGACTGAGATCCGGGTGATCGCCCCGTCCTCCTTGCAGTGGCTGCGCAGGAACGCGGCCCAGCCCTTGACCCGGACGTTCTGGCGCTCGGTGTCGATCAGTGCCAGGCCGGGGAACTTGACCTGGCAGACGGCCGTGTAGGTGTTCTCGATGGGGTTGTGCATCACCCCGATCTGCCCGCCGAGTCCGTCGGGCGCCTCCAGCAGGTGCAGCCGGGCCAGCCGTCCGGGCAGGTCCATCGGCTGGCTTCCGTCCTTGGCCCGGGGCGCGAAGGCGCCGGAGAAGAACAAATTGCGGTTGGTTGCCACTGCGATCTGATGCCTTACTGCGAGAACGATCCACTCGTCTGCCGACAGGCCGAGCACGCGTCCGTACGCGAGGACGAGCAGCACGGCGGCCAGGGGAAGGGCGAAGAACGCCGAGCTCCAGGAGCGGGTGTAGATGGGGATGAGGGCGATGATCACGGAGGCCGTGACCAGGACGAAGCCGAGGCCACTCAGGTTGCCCATGAAACCCGAGCGCTCCGACTGCCATCCGCCGTAGAGGGCGGGTTCGGTTTGGGCCACGGGTCAGCTCCCTTCGGAGGACGAGGGTGTGGGGGGCGTGGGTGTGGGCGACGGTGAAGGCGTGGGCGGGGGAGGCTCGGACTCCTGTGTCGCGGGCTGCGGCGCTGGAGTAGACGCGGGGGGCGCGTCCCCGCCGCTGCGGGGCGGGACCACCACGTGGCGGCCGCCCTGGGCGGCGTGACCGAGACCCGCGTTGGCCGCCGCGTTCTGGAACGAGCTCTCGGCCATGTCCTTGCCCACGGCCGCGACCTGGAGGCCGACGCCGACCACGCCGCCGGCCTTGCCCATGAAGCTGCCGCCCTTGCTGCCCATCACGGCCTTGGACCAGAACCCGCGGCCGCCGCCTCCGCCGTCACCGTCGGCGGCGCTGGAGTTCTCGCCCTCCAGGGCCTTGGTGTAGGCGGCGCCGCCGCCGGAGGTGCCCGCGCCGCTCATGGCGGGCTGGTTGCCGCCGAACATGCTGCTGACGGAGCTGCCGACGCTGCTGATGAAGCCCGAGCCAGTTGAGTTGCCATCGCCGTTGGAGGTGATCACGATGAACTTCGCCAGGACGGGCCAGCTGGTGCCCGCGACAACGAAGATGATCAGTCCGACGATGACATTGCGGACGCCCTCGGCGCCCGACATCGCGGAGAAGCCGATGCTGAAGACGATGACGATCACCGGCTTCATCAGGATCAGCGCGATGAGGGCATTGCGGGCCTTCGGCCACCAGTCCTTGGTGGCGTCGGCCATCTGGCCGGCCAGGGCCAGCGGCATCATCGTGACCAGGATCATGATTCCGGCCTGGCGAACGAGCATCTCGATCCACAGGGCGCCGATCGCCAGGATGCACAGGATCGAGATCACGATCACGAAGCCGACCGCAGTCGGTGCGATGCCGCTGCCCGTGATCAGCGCAGAGCCCGCCGCAGCGGTGCCGCCGCCGCCGACGAGGCCCGCGAAGAGGGTCCCGAGCTGTTTCTCCATCGCCTTTGAGGCAGCTTCGGTGTCGCCGCTGTTGTTGCCGCTGTCGAATGTGTAGTTGATCAGCGCGGTGCTGAGTGTGTCCGACCAGTTGAGCGCGACCTGGGTGGCCATGAGGTACACGCCGAGGATGACGCCCCACTTGGCGAGCCCGACCACCGCGGTGACCAGCGGCCCGCCCTGTTGGGAGACGGCCAATTTGCCGAACTGGACCAGCAGCAGGAACGCCGCGACGATCACTGAGAGCCCGGTACTGATTCCCAGCACGGGGCCGATGCCCGTCTTCGACAGGTCGATGGTGGAGATGGAGTTGAAGGCGTCGGCGAACTGCTTGAGCAGCCAGACCACCGAGTGGCCGAGCATCGAAGCGGCCTCTTCGAGCGCGTTGGCCGCCATCTCGCTGATCTTGCCGGCCACCCAGTCCAGCGGAGTCTTCGCCGGGGGCGGCCACTTACTGCCAGCCTCCATCTTGCATTCCTGGAAAGTCTTCTTGTCTTCCTTGACGCACTTTTCCAGGTACGCCTTGATTTTCTCGTAGTTGGGCTGGTTCTTGTCAGCCTTCTTCAGCCACCGCTTCAGCTCGTTGAGCTCGAAGACCCGGGCGTCCTCCGGGTCGGTGGACCCTTCGCCGATGCAGGTCGTCATGCCTGCGGGGAAGTCCTCGCAGTCCACTGGGGCGCGGCAGTTCAGGCGCTTCTTCGGATCGGAGTCGTCCAGATCGCAGTATTCGCCGGTCTGCTTGTTGATGCCGACCCGTTCGCCGTGGCTCAGCTCCGGCGGGTAGGGGTCCGGTGGCTTGGCGCCGGCGAGGGCTATCGACGTCCCGGACGTCATCAGGATCAGAAGTGCGCCGAGCAGCGTGCCGAGGCGCGCGAGCGTCCTAGCCATCGGCGACCACCCGCCACCCCTCCATCCACGCGTACTTGCTGTCCGGGTCGTACGCACGAGGACCCTTCACCTTGGCCGTGTACTTCGGGTCGGTGGTCACCTTCCAGTCGCCGTCCTCCCACTTGAGGACCAGGTTCGTGACCTCATCCCGCAGCGGGTTCTCGTCGGCGCCCTTGTCCTTGATCGTGGCGAACCGGTCGTAGACCATCCACACGTCGACGACGTCGCCGCTCGTGTCGAGCGAGCGCGAGAGGGCGGCCTTCACGTTGGTGCTGAAGGTGATGCCGTCGGGGGTTCCTCCGGACGGCGGCAGTCCCACGCCCTCACGGACCTTGCGGACCTCGCTGACCCCCGCGTCGATCGTGCCGGGGGAGTCCTTGGCGGCGATGGCAGTCCACTGCTGACGAGCGATCACGTCGTCCAGGAGGTCGAGGTCCTCCCAGTAGGAGACGGCGGCCGACGTCGCGCCGAGCGCGGAGTGCTCGAAGCCGGTCCCGATCCCATTGGCGTTCGACGTCGCCTTGAGCAGCGGGATGCGGGGCGCGCTGGCCGGAGTGAACTCCTTGCCACCGCCTGGCGGCTGGGACGAGGTGCTGGACGGACTCGGTGACGTCTTCCCGTCCGATCGGGCCGGGCCGTCGTCACCGTCGAGCGTCGTGATGGCGACGGCTCCGCCGACGGCCAGGGCGGCGACGACAGCGACGCCGATCGCCGCGAGCCGCAGCCGGGCCCGGCGGGCCTTGCGGTCGAAGGAAGCGGCCATCACTGCCCGCCCTGCGTCATGCTGTAGAAGCCCCAGACGAGGCCGCTGGTGACGCCGATGCCGACGGCGGCGATGACCGACCAGAGGATGGCCGACTTGCCACGCGAAGCGAGCTGGGCCCTCTCCGTGTTGTGGCCGATGGCGACGCAGGCCCAGCCGGCCAGGCCGCCCAGCACGGCGAGGGAGAGGCCGCCGCCCGCAGTCCAGCCCAGGACCTTGCCCGTCGGGGTCTGGAGGGTGCCGGGCAAGGACGGCTTGAAGCCGGGGATGACAGGCTCATCCGCGGCGAGCGTGATGACGTCGTGCATGGTCTGGAGCATCTGGCTCATGTGAGGACCCCTTCAGGAGCAGGTTGGGCAGGTCGAGCAGGATGAAAGTCGGCGGGCGCGGCGGGCAGAGCCGCGGGGACGGGAGCCGGCGGCAGCGGATCGCCCCAACTGCGCTGTGCCGAGGCCAGCAAGGCCGCGACCAGGGCGGCCCCGGCCTCCGTGGTGCGGCGCGAGAGGCGGGTCGCCTCGGCCAGGCCGTGGGTGCGGACGTGCGGATCGAACGGCACGTTGACCACGGCGGACACCTGGGACTGGAGCATCGTCGCCGCAGCCTTCACCACGGGGGGCATACGGCCCTCACCCGTCGCGGTCAGCGCGACGACCATGCGCTGGAGCGGAAGCCCTTCGGCCGAAGCGGCCTTGACCGCCGTCTGGAGGGCAGCCACTCCCGGCCCGGTCGTCGGTGCGCACAGCACCGGCACCGAGAAGGGCAGCGAACACCAGGCCGCGGTCAGGCCGGTCAGCCGCTTCGTGCGCGCGGTGACGATGTCGTGCGCTATCGGGTGGGAGGTGTCGGCGACCACGGCCTGCCACCCGCCTCCCGCCGCCAGCTGGTACCAGGCCGCTGGATCAGAGGGCAGGTCGAGCGGCCCGTGGCTCCACTCCTGGTGATCGGTAAGCACGTTCCAGGTGCCGGCCGGTCCCGGCGAGCGGGACGCCGCCGCGTGCACCTGCTCCCGTGTGAACGGCTTGTCTGGAGGCAGGGACGCCAGTCCGGTCCCGGGCTCCGCCGGCCACGACGGCCAGGGCGACGTGAGGCGCGGTGCCGTGTCCAGCACGACGCTTGTCCCCACCGCAGCCAGGGAACAGGCCAGCAGACCCGCAGTAGTTGAGCGGCCGCTGCCGCCGCCCGCTCCCAATACCGGTACGACCAAACGGCTTTGGACGGGCAACGTCACGGCCGGTTGCGATTTCTTAGCCAACGCTCCCCCGCATTGCAACTGTAATCACTACAGCAGTCACTTGATGTGAACACGTGTCCGGAAGTCTATGCCGGGCAGGTGACACACCAGTGGTGCCCCTGATGCGGCCTGCGTGTCAATTCCTTTATGTGGCATGGTAGTTGTGCATGTTCATCACCTTTAACGACGGTTTGGTGCGTTCTGTTGCGCCTCGTGAGGGTGATGGCTGCGCGATCGGCGTTACTTCCTTTGGGGACGGAAATGCCGTATGGCAGTGTGACGTTCATGTCGCCGGGGGGTGGCCCGCCGGATGGGTGACACGCCAACGGGGCGAACGAGCCCCGGCGTGGTGCTCCTAGCAGCGACAGGGACACGGCAAGGGGGAAGGCTTGAAGGCCAAACGGGGGATCGCGGCACTGGTGGCGGCCTTCGTGGTCAGCCCGCTGGCGCTGGGATTCGGCGTCATCATGCTCGTCGCGATGTCCGACGACGACGGCGGCGGAGGAGGCGACTTCGAGCTGAGCGGCGGGTCCCTCCGGGTGGGGAAGGGCTACGTGCCCGCCGAGTACGCGGGGCTGATCGAGAAGGCCGCCGCAGACTGCGACGCGGGCCTGCCGGCCGCCGTGCTGGCGGCTCAGATCAAACAGGAATCGGGCTTCAATCCCCAAGCCCAATCCTGGGAATACAAGAAGGACCCGAAGACCGGAAAGATGGTCAAGTGGCGCCCCCTCGCCAAGGGAATCGCCCAGTTCATAGACAGCACCTGGGCGTCGTCGGGAATCGACGGAAACGGCGACGGCAAGAAAGACGTCTGGGACCCAGAGGACGCCATTCCGTCTCAGGGCCGGATGATGTGCAAGCTCCTCAAGACGGCCAAGAAGCACCCCGAGTACAACGGATCGCCGATCGAGCTGGCCCTGGCGGGATACAACGCGGGATGGGGGCGCGTCGAGCAGTACAAGGGCGTGCCGCCCCGCTCGTTCGCCGAGGGGCAGACCTACGACTACGTCAAGATCATCATGGCGAACGTGGCGAACCTGACCGCGCCGGACACCTCCGGGGACCCCGAGGTCTCCGGAGGATGGGGCCTGCCGGTCAAGGCGCCGCTGGGAACGCCCTACCACCAGCAGGGCAGCATGTGGTCGAGCGGCTATCACACCGGGATCGACTTCGCGGTGTCCGTCGGCACCACCATCCACGCCATCGGTCCCGGCAAGGTCGTGGCCGCCGGGGACGGCGGAGCGTACGGGAACCAGGTCGTCATCCGGCACTCCGACGGCATGTACAGCCAGTACGCCCACATGAGCAAGATCAAGGTCTCCGTGGGCGACACCGTCCGGGGAGGCACGGTCATCGGCCTGTCCGGCGCCACCGGCAACGTCTCCGGCCCGCACCTGCACATGGAGGTCCGCACCGGCCCCGACTACGGCACCGACATCAACCCCCTGCCGTACATGAGGAAGAAGGGCATAGACATCTGACCCGTCCCGGCGACCGACAGCACCCGCACCACCACGCAAGGAACGGCCTCGTGCACCAGCAACAGCAGTTCGCCCCGTGGGGCGCCGTAAGCCCCACGTTCTGGCAGACCGGACAGCCCGACCACCAGCGTGCCGAAGCCGCTCCCGCACCGCCGCAGGACCGGGAAGCAGCTTCGGCTGTGACCGAGGAGCCGCAGGCGGCCCCCGCGCCTCCGCCGCGCCCCGAGCAGCGGATCGACGCCGCTCACGTACCGCACGCCAGGAGCGCCGGCCCGGCCGCGGCCGAGGAAGCGCCCCTCAAGACCGAACCGCAGGACCAGGAGAAGCCCGCCCAGGCGCCGCCGACAGAACACCAGCGGCCCCACGGCGGTGAGCCGCCCGCAGCACGGCCCGAAGCGGACGCCGAGCGTCAGGGAGGTGCCGCCGGCGAGGAGCCGAGCGGCCCGCCCGCGGAGTACCGGGACCGGATCAACGCCATCACCGCCGCGTTCAACGCCGCGAACGACGCCGCTCGGCTTGCCGCCGCGGCGGTCGACGCGGAACGGCTCGACCAGGAGTTCACCGCGCGGTACGGGCAGCAGCACGCCTACACCATCAACCTTCGCGAACTGCGGGGCCACCTCGCCTACCTGCAAGGGCAGCCGGGCGTTGCCGTCCGCTGGTGCCTGCACACCGCCGGGCTCCAGGCCCAGCTCTGGGGCAGCGGCCACAAGATCACGCAAGGCTCGGTGCAGCGGGCCGTCCACATCTGGCTGAGCATCCCGGACCCCCAGGAGAGCCTGACGATCGGGCGGGAGCTGCTGACGATGCTCGCCGCCGTCACGGGCGAGGACAGCGGCCTGTCCCGGAAGGTCCGCGCGCGCCTGGAGGCGATGAGCGCGCCCGGGGCCACCCCGTAGCCCAGGAACTTCGTGCGGCGACCCCCGGCCAACTGGTCGGGGGTTTCGCATGAAGAGGGGGCAACTCGCGTTCCTCGGCGCGAGGGTAACGCGCCGCTGAGCTGCACCGCTTGACGCTTGTCGGGATTCCCCTACATAGTCAGTGTCAGTCGTCTGTCGGGAAAACCCGACAGAGTGCGGAGGGATACCCCGTGACCACGTACAGCGCCAGCTACAAGGGGGACCAGTGGGAGATCAGGAAGGTCTCCCTGGACCCCGAGACGATGACCCCCGAGACCGTCCTGATGGAGCCGGACACCATTGCCGGCCCCACCGCCTTCTGGCCCGACGGCACCGCCTCGTATGTCCTGGCCTTCAAGGGCGGCCCTTCCTCCTGGACGATCGCCGACGAGGCCGAGACCGCAATCGCCGCGCTCGAAGCGATCCAAAGCGGAGAGGAGATCGGCAAGGAACTGCTCCAGGCGTACACGCGGGGCGTGCGGCAGCTGGAGATGCGGCTGACCGCCCTGAAGGAGGAACTGCTGCTCTATGCCCGGGAACCGGGACCCAGCGGCAAGGCCCGGCTGACCTTCCGCGAGCTCGGCGACGAACTGCGCCAGCACCACACCACCGTCGCCGAACGCCACCAGCGCATCGTCGACGGCGACACCGCCGACTGGCGCCGATGGGTCACCCACAACACCGACCGCGCTGCCCTCTACGTCAACGGAGGGGAGCCGCCCCGGCCCCCGGAGGCGCCGCGCGAACACGAGACCGGAGTCTTCGACAGCAGCGAGGAGCCCGGCAAGGTCTTGGCCCGCTGCCGGTGCGGCTGGTCGGGCCCGGCCGGGACCAACACCGTGACCGCCTCCCGGCAGGGCAAGGACCACGAACGGAACCCGCTCGACGCGTGAAACCCCGGGGCTGCCGACGGCTCGGCAGCATGGCGGCCGCCCCGGGGACTCCCGATCCGCATCACGAAACGAGGAGCCCCACCATGATGACCGACCGCTCAACCTCCGTGCAGGGCCTGGCGCTGGCCGGCGCCCTGCTCGCCACCTGGGACGGTCTGCACCCACTGTTCGATCAGTGGGCCCAGGCGAGCAGGGACGCGGTGAACAAGGGCGCGCACGGCGACCACCTGGTCTACCGGGACGGAACCCCCGTGGGCGAGGAGACCGACGACCGCACCGGACAGCGCACCATGACCGCCACCCGGCTGGGCTGGATCAGCGCGGCCCGGCACGTCGTCGGATACACCGCCGGCCAGCTGGCCGGAACCGTCGCCGTCACCAGGACCCTGGGCTACCGCGTCCCGGCCGGTGCCCTTCTCACGGGCGCGGGGATCAATGCCCTCACCCACCTGGTCATCGACAAACGCCAGCCCTTGCTGTGGCTCGCCGCCAAGGCCGGGAAGGGCGGCTACGTCGAGCACTGCACCGTCGTGCGCACCGTCGACGAGGAGGGCAATGCGAGGGTCGAGGACTCCGGTCCCGGTAGTGCCGCCTTCGAGCTGGACCAGGCGGCTCACCGCGCGATCGGTGTCGTCGCCGCCCTCGTCACCACCTGGATCACCCTCCGTGCCGCGAGGAAGGGGCGTCGCAATGACCGATGAACTGTGGCACCTGATGCGCGAGACCACAGAGGTCCGTCGGCTGGCTGACGCGCTGCGCCTGAGCGACCTGGCCGGCACCACCACACCGGACCAGGAACGCGAGTACCTGCTGCGCCGGGCGGCGGTCGACCAGCGCCACCTGGTCCTGTTCCCGGCCGACGAGAAGGGGATCGCGGAAGCCCAGCGGTCGGCCGTGATGCTCCGCGATCACGATGCCGTCCACGCGAGCCACCAGGGCGCCGTCCCGGCGGCCGCACCCCAGTGGGTCAGCCTGGACGGAGCCGCGGACTACGTCCGTCAGGAGGCTGCGGCTGCCGGCCTCACCGGCCAGGGCTGAAGCCCGCAGGTCCCGAAACACAGGATGCCCCCGCCGAAGCGGGGGCATCCTGTGTTTCCATCCGAGGTCACCGACGGCTGGGCACCATCCCCACGGACAGGCCGGGATTGGGGTCGTGCACCTCGTGCAGGGGCCGCACTCGTCCGTCCGGCATGACGGGGATGGTCGTGCCGTGCATCCACCGATAGAGCTCCTCGCCGCGGTACAGCCCGTACACGTACCGGACCTTGCTCCCGTCCGGGTTCGGGCTGTTCAGCAGGGACAGCAGATAGGTGATGAGCTCACCGCCGCGCTCCGCGTTGACCGTCGCGGCCTCACGCCACGGCTCCTCTTCGTCGCCGTCGATCTGAAGCATGATCCGCGCGGGCTCGTCGGCCACGACCTCGGTCTGCTTGTCGCCGTTCGGTGGACCCCACAGGTCGACCGCGACGATGCGGTCAGCTCGGACGAGGCGATCTGTGGACAAGCGGACCCAGGTGTTCACCAACGACGACATGCTGTATCACTCCCCGCGTGCACCGAACAACCGGGCAACCGCGCCCACTTGGGAACGACGGCCCAGAGTGGCGCGATCTATCCCACGCCACTGTCTGCTTTCTACCACTGGGTACAGACACGTGGCCTGCGCGTTTTCTTCCACCGCGCCGTCCTCCGCCCAGCGGAGTCGACGGGGGCGCCCGGAAACGCCAGTGGCCCGGCAGGAGAGATTCCTCCTGCCGGGCCACTGGCGTTCGATCAGGCAGCTGCTGCGCAGAGCTGCGGCTCCCTCTTCAGTACGCCGTCGAGGAAGAACAGCCACTCGCGGTGCGTGTAGACGTGCTCCGGAGCCTGGTCTTGACGATCGCTCAGCAGCACGGCGTCGTCGGTGATGGTGACCACGATCCGCGAGTCCTCCGCCGGCACCAGCCCGCGGAGGTGGTCCTGGAACACGGTCCATGCGGCCACCGGGTAGACGTGCGCGGTCTTCAGCGGGTTCTTGCTGTCGCGTACCGCGACCAGGTCGCCGGAGAGGAAGGCAACCTCAACGCATCCTTGCGCGCTCTCGGAACGGAGGGCCTTCCGCCACCGCGCGTTAGTGAGGTCAGGGGTCGTGGTCATTTGATCTCCTTCAGCACGGTCTGCATGAACCGCACCGACTCATGCTCATCGAGCGCCATGCCGCGCAGGCGGCTGTGGGACTGGTCGAATCGACGGGTGTCCTTGGCCTTCTGGAGGTACAAGTTCCCGCCGGGGCTATCCAGGTAGACCACCGCGGGCTCCGTGGGGTCCGGAAAATCGAGGATGGTGAAGGCGCCGGTGAGACCCGAGTGGGCGCCCTTGCTGTACGGGAGGACCTGCACGACGACGTTGGGCACCTCCTCCGCCTGCTGGATCAGGTGCTTCAGCTGCGCGCGCTGGCAGTCGAGCCCGCCGACCTGGCGCCAAAGGCACGCCTCGTCGAGTACGACGATGAGGTCCAAGGCCCCGGAATCGCGCTTGAGGACCTGCTGGCGCTGCATGTGGAACTTGAGCAGGTCCTCGATCTCCCCGGCCGGCGCCGAGGGACTGGTGCCGCGAAGAACCGCACGGGCGTACTCCTCGGTGCGGAGGAGGCTGTGGACGGTGCCGAGGGCGTAGACGCGGAGGGTGTCCGCCTCAGCCTCCAGACCGACATAGGTGTCGAGGTTCGGCGGGAGGTCGAAGACGGTCCACCACGCCTCTTCGGGCGTGGCGCTCAGCAGGTTGATCAGGGCTTCCCGCGTTTCGGCGGGGGCCTCGTACGCCTCCAGGAGGCCCTTGAGCTCGATCAACTGGACGTCTCGCTTGCCATTCTCGATGCGACTGATCGTCGAATCGGAGCGGCCGATCGCTTTTCCTGCCTCTTCGATCGTCAGTCCAGAAGTTTCACGAAGCGTCTGGAGCTCGCGGCCGATCTTGCGTCGTTTGACCATCGGTCCCTGAGCCGCCATCTCCGCACCTCCCCTCAGTCTCCGCCTGCCAACACGGCCCCATCCTGCCGTACCGCGTGGCCGCGGCGTAATCGGTGTGCCCATGCGACCCTCCGCCCGCCAGAAACTTCCGTGAATCTTCTCAGAGAAGTTGCAGAGAGAATCTTCTGAGGTACATCCTAGGGTGACGGGCTCATAACGGCTGGTGATCGCGAAGTCCGGCCGGACGCGTTCCTCGGGCGGACATGCCGAGCGCTGCGCGGCAGACGGAGCCCAGGGAGGGAAGCCCTCGGGATGCGTAACGACGAAGTGCGGCACCAGGAACCGGCGCTCACGACCGGGGCGCCCGACGCGAGCGGCGCCCGGCGATTCGAGATCCCCGTCAGTACGGAGGTCTTACGCAAGCTCCAGGGAGCGCTCTGCATCCGGTGCGGCATCCCCGGCGGGCGGCTCTACCCCGACGGCCGCGCCGTCACCGTCTCCCCCGACGACTCCAACCCGATGTCATGGGACGTCCGCGCGCACTCCAAGTGCATGGGACGGACCCAGTGACCGCCCCCGCCGCTACGAGCGCCGTCCGGCCCCGCGACCTCCAGCTCCCCGCCGGCCTCGCCTGGGATGCCGTCGTGATGCCCCAGGCCCTGGGCGTGGCCGTCCGCCACACCCTCGACGTCCTGTTCGTCTTCGAGCAGGAACCGGCGGTCATCGACGCCCCGGAGTGCGGCCGCATGTACTTCCTGACCGAGCCCGGACGCGGAGGCGTCTGGGGCGCAGACGTCTGGACGCTCGACGCCGGATCGTGGCTCCCCGTCCCCCACCTGCCGAACGGCGGCCCGCTGCCCGTCTCGGACCTGCGGAGGGCTCTGAACCTGGCGTACCCCGCCTTCCGCTGGCGCACCGCGGGGCTCCCCCCACAGCAGTCGACCCCCGGAGGCATTCTGTGACGCCACCACTCACCCCGACCGCGGCCGCCGTCCCGGAGAGCCGGGCGTACGTCTTCGACCGTGACCGCCGTACGGCCGCGCTCGCCCGCCACCAGGTCCGCGCAGACCTGACGGACTG
Source organism: Streptomyces sp. UF-297 (assembly GCF_058245575.1). Lineage (NCBI taxonomy): Bacteria > Bacillati > Actinomycetota > Actinomycetes > Kitasatosporales > Streptomycetaceae > Streptomyces > Streptomyces sp. UF-297. Next base: position 25,186 of record NZ_JBSIBZ010000103.1, read on the forward strand.
GAAGGTGCCCGAGGAGCGCATCGAATCGGCGGTCCAGGTGGTATCCGAGATCGCGACCAACGCGGTCGAGCACACGCAGTCCATGCGCATCCGGCTTGAGGTCGAGCGGCACCCCGAAGAGATCCGGATCGCCGTACGAGACAGCGGCCCCCGCCCGCAGGCTCCCCTCGACACGTACCTGACGGCGCCCGCCGATCTGGCGGAGGGCGGCCGCGGCCTGCTTCTCGTGCAGCTGCTCGCCGCCCGATGGGGAGCTGAACCGACGCCGGGGAACGGCCTGCGGGTCTGGGCAGCGATTCCGGCAGGAGACCAGCAGTGAACATGACCGCCGCATCCCAGCCCGCGCCCCCGAGCGCATCGTGGAGGCCGCCCCTGGACGCCGAGGGACTCGCGCGGGTCGTCAGCGGACTGCGCGGAGTTCGGCCGCTGGACGCGATCCTCGACGACGTCGGCGACGTGCTCAGCAACCAGGCCCCCCGCGAGGACGAGTTCGCGGAGCTCGACGAACGCCTGCGGGGCGACCTCCGGCGACTCGTCAACATCGCGGTCGCCGCGGAGAACGATGACGGCCAGGTGGCCGACCTCATCGGCCGAGCACAGACGTTGACCGCCGAAGAACTGCCGGCGGACTACCGCGCGGCGCTGGGCTACCTGCGACGAACAGCCGGCGTCACCAACGACCTGCTGGAACGGCTCACCGAGACCGGGACCATAAAGGACGTCGCATGACACCGCCCCGCCAGTTCTACCTGAAGGGGCTGCACGTCCCCTTCATCGCGCCGTGGAGCGCGGAGACCCCGCTCCCGTACGAGATCACCAAGAAGGTGCGGCCGGACGGCCGGGAAGGCATCGGCTACACCGACGAACTCAGCCATGCCGACCGCAGGAACGGCAACCTCTGGGTCCGATGGCCGGCACTGCGCGGACGAGGCAAGCCCGACCTGGCCGCCATCCACCCGCTCCGCCAGCGACAGGCCATGTCGCACATGCTGTGCATGGTCTGCGGCCACTCCACCTTCAACGACGACTTCCGCCGCTGGGGCCACCGGCACCTCTTCATCGCTCGCGCCGTCGAGGGCCACCCGATCCGCGACGGGGAGGTGACCGACACCCCACCGGTGTGCCTGCCCTGCGCCATCGAGTCCGTCGACGCCTGCCCGCACCTGCGCAAGGGCCACACCGCCGCCCTGGTGAAACGGGCGGAGCCCTGGGGAGTGGCCGGGATCGTCTACGACCCGCGCACCCTCCGCCGTATCCCGGCCCCCGCCGACAAGGAACTCACCGAGGTAGCGGACGAAGACCCCGCCATCTGCTGGACGCTCGCCGCCCGCGACCTCGTTGCCCTGACCGGCTGCACCCCCGTGGACCTGAACGATCTCGCGGCGCTGAGCACAGCGGCCTAGACCCCGCCCGGCGGTCCGGCTGCTTCGCGCCCGGACCGTCGGGCGGTCAGCACCGGCGGAATCCGTCCGCCGTTCCGACCCGACGAACGACCGAGAGAGCGAACCCGTATGCCTGACTTCCCTCACCTGCGCCGCATCCGCGCGAACCGCGCCTCGCGCAAGGACTACGAGCCCCGGACGCTCATGGACCTGGTCCTGGACGCCGACGACCACCGTCCGGTGCAGGTCTCGGCCGTGACCATCGGGATCTTCGGCTTCCGGGCGCGCTCACAGGGGAGCACGGGCCTCGCCGCGCTGCGAAACCTGCACCGGGAGCACCCCGTGCTGGTCCGCTGCCTGTGCACCTGGGTCAGCGTCATGTGGCTCCTGGCCGCCGTAGCCGTCGCCAACTCCATCTAGGCGGACGGCCGCCGGCCTCGGCAGCCGCACCCCCGGCTGCCGAGGCCCAGGCCGTCCGCCTCCCCGACGACCCGACCGCGACCACCGCGGGCATCGCAGAGAGGCCAGCCGTGTTGGACGAGAGAACACAGACCGCCAGCCTTCCAGGGCAACGCGCGGGAGCGAGCCCGCAGTTCGGCCGGGCCGACGCCGAGGCCGTAGCCGGAGAACCGGCCACCTGGGAACTCATGGCAGACCACCGAGACACGGCTGTCTGGCGCGTGGCCGGCCCGCGCGGGCTATGGGCCCTGAAGGTCGGCACGGGCGAGAGCCTGGCCACCGTGGCGCGAGAGGCGATGGTCCTCCAGCAAGCCCACTCCCAGGTACCCGCCCTGTCGTACGGAGGCCGAGCGAAGGCCGGCCGGGCCGAGAGCGCGGCGTGGCTCATCACGCCGTGGCTCGAAGGCCCCTCCACCTGGAGCCGATTCGAGGTGGTGCGGGAACGGCGCGACGCCGACCGGGCCGCCGCACTGGCGGCCGCGGTGGACATGTGCGCCGCCGTCGGCGCCCTGCACGCGGCGGGATGGGTGCACGGCGACCTCCAGCCCCACCACACCGTGCACACGACCGGAGCGGTCCGGCTCATCGGCTGCACATGGACATCGAGCCCGAATCTGGCGCCGCCGCACACCTACCTGGGCGGGCTGGTGCACCTGATGTCGCCGGAACTGATGAGCCGCGCGGAGTCATCGGTCCGGCCGGTCGTCACCGACCCTCCGGCCGAGGTGTACGCCCTCGCTGCCGGTCTGTGGTGGGCGGCCACAGGCACCTGGCCGCTGGACTACGCCCAGCTCGGAATCGACCCCGGGAAGTTCACCGCGAAGGTGCTGCGGCAAGTCCTCGCACAGCGCTGGCCGCCCCTCGGCCACATCCCCCAGTGGCCGCAGCTGGAGGAGGTCCTGCGCCACGTACTCACCAGGCGTCCGCAAGACCGGCCCACGGCCCTAAACCTGGCCGAGTGGCTGCGGTCCATGCCCCTGTAGAACTGGCGGATCGCCGCACACGGAAGGGGCCCGACGGTCGTTACCGTCGGGCCCCTTCCCTGTCTCGCCGAGCCGTCTGTCTACGCGAGCGCAGCCTCCCTCTCCTCGCTGCTCGTGTCGGCTTCCTCTCCGCGCTGGTGTCCGATGCCGGGTGCCTCTGGCTCCCGGCGCTCCCGGGACTCATCCGCGCTGCTCGCCCCGCCGTCCGCAGGCCCCTGATGGTCCGGCGCGGGCTCAGGAACCCTCTGGGACGCGGCGGCCGCAGCACGCCGGGCCCGCTCCTCCTCCGCGATCTGCCGCAGCTCCGGGAGCAGTTGCTTCACCGCCGTACGAACCGCTCCATCGGCCAGGATGCCCTCCTGCTTTCCGTTCTTGAGGCCCTTCCCGGCCGCCTTCCCCAGCTCCATGTTCGCCCGGTAGGCGGCCCCATTGCTGACCTGTGGGCTGTCGTCCAGGACGCGGAGGTCACCGGCCCGGATCTGCTCTACCAGGGCGTCGCGGAGCTGGTCCTTCTTCGGCTTGTTCGAGGGTGCCGGGGACGACGGCACCGGTACCGGCTGGGCGGCGGCCTGCGGAGTCGGACCGGGCGACGGCGTCGGCTGCGCGGCGGCCGCGGTACCTATCGGGCCGGTTGCGGCGGCCGGGGCGGGGGCGGTCGCCGCGGGCGGCTGCTGGGCGGCGACAGGACGCGGCGCCGTCGCCGCCTGCGGCACGGGTGCCGGCGCGGCGGGCGCGGCCTGTCGCGGGACCGGAGAAGCGCCCTCCCCCGCCTGAGACGGCTCCGCCGGCTGCGGCGCGGCCGTGGCGTGCTCCACCTCGGGGACGGGCTTCCTGGAGCCCGGGGCGCGGACGTACTGCAAGGTGCTGTGCAGGTCCTCGCGCCACTTCTTCCACATCTGCCAGGGGTAGCCGACGAACGGCACCCACAAGAGCAAGCTGTAACCGCGCTCGACGTTCTTCTTGACCTTCCGCTTCGGGTACTTGCCGAGGACCAGCTGCTCGACCTTCTTGAGCAAGGTCTCCAGGAACACCGCGTACACCAGCGGCGGGATGACCGCGACGAGCCTGCCGCCGAGCGAGGCCGATGGGGCGTGCAGCAGGTTCATCGTCGCGGAGGCCACGATGAACGCCACCAGGTAGAAACGGGTCAGCTGGCTGGACCGGGCCGTCAGCGCCTCGAACAGCCGCAGCAGCGACAGGCCGAGCGCACCCGCGTCCAGGAGGAGGGCGAAGCCGGTCGCGGCCGACCAGGAACCCCCGTTGCGGTCGAAGGCATACGCCTTCTGCGCGCCGAAGGAGAGCCAGGCCGCGATCCCGGCGATGCAGAAGATGATGACGAAGGCGACCGACAGGCTGATGACGGCCAAGCGGCGGCGCCAGGTCTTGCGCCGCTCCTCGGCGAGCCGTTCGCGCTCCTCGGGGGACATCTTGTCCTGCTCCCGGCTGCGACGCGAGCGCACCACGATCGCCACGGTGCCGAGGACGCAGAGTGCGGCGAGCACGATGCCGCCGGGGAGGATGAACTTCTCGACATCCATCAGCGCGGTCCCCTCCCCCACCACAGGGCGCCTCCGGGCCTGTTGGGCCTGCGGCTGACGGCCGCCGCCTGGTGACGCATGGACTCTCCGTTCATCGGTTTCTGAGGCTCGGGCGTCCCAACCCTAGGACGCCGCACCGTCAGCCCCGGATACCGCAGCATCCTCCTCCAGTACCGGGCGCCCCGGCGGCCCCTTTTCCTGCACTCGTCCATCGGGCCCCGACGATCGTTGGTCCGGCCGCAGCACAGATGTCGTCTTGACGGGTGGTCGTACTAAAAACCGGCGTCCGTACCCTCCCGAATGCCCGATTGTCGATACCCTCCGGCCCATGGACTGGACTTGGAATAACCCCCTCCCAGAGGAGGGACGGACGATCTCGTTCGTCGGCAAGGGAGGGAGCGCGAAGTCCACCACTCTCGCTCACCTCCTGCGGAACTGGAAGAAGATGGGCATCCCCGCTGTCGCGCACGATGCCGACGACAGCGACGGCCAGGAGGAGCCTGGTTCCCTGCTCGCGTGGGCCGAGATGCTTCCCGTGCACAGCGAGGGCCTCGGTGCCCCTGTGTACCGTGCCCCGGCCGCGCCCTCGCTCAAGGCCGAAGTGGACCGGCTCCGGCCGCCGCACGGCCTGTCCCTGATCGACACCAAAGCCTGGGACCGCGGCAAGCAGAACTCCCACCTCGCCGCGATCCGGGCCTCGGATCTCCTCGTGCTGGCCCTCTATCCGAGCGGCATGGAGAAGTTCCGTGGCGCGTCGATCCTGGGCGCGATGGACGAGGTCGAGACCATGTCCGGCCACCGGCCTCACGTCGTCTGCCTGCTCACGCGCTTCAACCCCAGCGCGGGAGCGGCTGATGGAGTCCGCAAGGAGCTGGAAGAGGAGGGGCTGCACGTCCTCAAGTCCGAGATTCCCGCGTCCGAGTCCAAGACGGGTTATGCCCAGAGCTTCGGCACGGTCCCCCGGCTGAAAGCGGACTCCGACATGCACAAACTCGCCAAGGAGCTTCTAGTGGAGGTCACCCGATGAGCGCCCAGGCGCCGGCCCGACCGAGCATGGCCGCGGGCCGGCTCCGAAAGGGCGCCCAGCCCGTGAAGAAGGTGCCCGGCCTGGAGGCCGACCGCTTCAACGGCACCAACGTCATCGACCCTGCCCGCGTCATCAAGGGAACGCCGCAGGAGCAGCTGGAGCAGGTGACGGCCCTGCTCCGCGACGCCAAAGAGAGCGGAGAGGAAGCCGTCGCCGACGTCCTGGCCGTCGGCGCGGTCAACAAGGGTCTGCTCCTGGCCTACGCCAAGGAAAACGACCTGTGGCAGCACTCCAGCTGCACCAGCTTCGAGCAGTGGGGCGCGGAGGTGCTGGAGATCAGCACGAAGTACGTCCACCGGCTTGTCAGGGAGGCCGCGGCCCTGGCCAAGGTGGTGGCGCTGAACATCCGGTGTAAAAAAGTGCACCGCATCAGCAGGCCCTCCCACGCCGTCGTCATCGCCGCGGTCATCGACCAGCACGGCGAGGACGCCGCCCTCGCGGTCATCCCCAAGGCGTGGGAGCTGGCGGCGGCCGAGAACCGTCGGCGCCCCACAGCAGCCCTGTTCGAGCGGGCGGCCGCAGAGCTCAAGTACCCCATCAAACTGATCACGGACGAGAGCGACGACGCGGCGCCCGCGCTCACCGCTCCCCCTGCGGTCCTGCGGACCCAGAAGACCCTGACCCGCGTCACCGCGGCGCTCGGCAGCGTCAAGGAGCGGCACATCGCCGCCATGGAACGCAAGGACGCCGACGCGGTCCGGCGCCAGGCGGAGGAAGCCCGTACCCGCCTGACCGAGTACATCGAGACGATCGACAAGGTGTACCCGAAGAAGGTCGTCCCCGCCTCGCGCCCGGAGCTGGAGGGCGACGGGCGACAGGATGAGGAGCGCACCGCCGTCGCCTGACCGTGCCGGGGGGGGGGGGGGGGGGGGGGGGGGGGGGGGGGGGGGGGGGGGGGGGGGGGGGGGGGGGGGGGGGGGGGGG
>NZ_JBSIBZ010000104.1:0-31163 GCF_058245575.1 Streptomyces sp. UF-297
CCCCCCCCCCCCCCCCCCCCCCCCCCCCCCCCCCCCCCCCCCCCCCCCCCCCCCCCCCCCCCGGCGCCCGCGGCGGGCGGCCATCACCACGAGGCCGCCCAGTCCCAGCACCCCGAGCACGGCGCCGCTCAGCGCCAGCATCCGGTCGTCCTCGGAGCCGGGTCCGGCGGGCCGGCCGGGGGGCCGGACGCCGCCGTACGGAGTGCCGCCGGAGGCGGGGGAGCGCAGGGCGTCGGCACGGCGCCCGCCGTCGGAGTGCTGTGCGGCGGCGGTGCGGGGCCCGGTGTCGTCGTAGCGCTCGGCGGGGGCGTACCGCTGGGCGAGGTCGTAGTGCTTGGCGAACGGGGCTGTCATCTGCGCCGACGCCGGGCCCGCCACGGCGAGGGCCGCGGCGAGCGCCGCGGTGACCGCGGCCGCCACGACCAGTGCCGTGGCCGATCTGGCGAGCAGGAAACGTCGATGAGTGATCACGTAGGCAGAACGTAAAGTAATCGGCTCGTCACCTATGGCGTTTGTTGTCCGTGTCCGTGAAGAACCCGTGGCCAGGCGCGGGTTGGTCCCCAGGTGAGGCTTTTGGCGCCGGGTTGACGCCCCGGCGTGGTGCCGTCAGGCGGCGCGGCGTTCGGTGTATTCGGGGATGTCGCGCATCGGCGGGCGCTCCTCGGTGTCCACCGCCGTCGTGCGCGCCACGAAGCCGTTCTCGCCGCGCTCGAACTGGGTCAGCCGGGGGCGCGTCAAGTGGCCGCGGGTGAGCCGCAGTTGGGCCGTACGGTAGATCGCGGCGGCCATCCGGCCCAGCGCCCGGCCGTCCTGGTGGCGGTGCTTGCGCACCCCGACGTCGACCTGGGCCAGGGCGTCCAGCCCGACGGTGTGCAGCGCGTCGACGAGCAGGCCCAGCTCGACGCCGTAGCCCACGGGGAAGGGCAGCCGCTCCAGCAGCGAGCGGCGGGCGGCGTACTCCCCGCCCAACGGCTGGACGAATCCGGCCAGTTGCGGCCAGTGCAGATTCAGCAGCGGGCGGGCCACCAGCTCGGTCACCCGGCCGCCCTGGCCCGCCGCGTCGCCCAGCGGGCGGTCGTACATCGCCTTGACGAACTGCACCTCGGGGTCGGTCAGCAGCGGGCCGACGATCCCGGACACGAACTGGGCGGAGAACTCCCGCAGATCGGCGTCGACGAAGCAGACGATGTCGCCGCCGGTGGCCAGCAGCGAGCGCCACAGCACCTCGCCCTTGCCCGGGAGCGCGGGGACGCGCGGGAGGATCTCGTCGCGGTGCACGACCCGGGCGCCCGCCTCCGCCGCGACCTTGGCGGTGTGGTCGCTCGAACCGGAGTCCAGCACCACCAGCTCGTCGACCAGCGGTACCGCGGGGGACATCAACTCGCGGCGGACGGTGTCGACTATCGCGCCGACCGTCGCCTCCTCGTTGAGCGCGGGCAGCACCACGCTCACCGTCTCGCCCCGCTCACCCTTCGCGGCCAGCAGCTGGTCGAGCGGGCGGTCGGCAGCGGACCAGGAGCGGCTGCTCAGCCAGCGCTCCACCTCTTCCAGCACGTGAACACCTCTCGCATGTGACGCATCTCGCGGTTCGGACGCCTATCTCAACCGTCCGCCCCTTCGGTTACAGTCTTGAACAACGTCGATGACCGCCGCATGTCGGGGTCGCCGCCGCACAAACGCCTGGGATTCGTCCCAGCGCCATACCGCTCATCCAGAGGGGCAGAGGGATACGGCCCGTTGAAGCCCCGGCAACCCTCCAGCCGGTCTTGCCACCGCACACACGCGGTCCGCGAGGCTCCCGGCGGGGAAGGTGCCAAATCCGTCTCGCGGCGAGATGCGTCGCGAGGAAGATGAGGAGAAAGGGCCTCGCCTCCATGGCTGTGCAAGTCACCGAAAGCACCCCCGCCGTCGCTCTTGGTCCCGCCGCCGCGCTGTCCTGCCGCGAGTGCGGCGAGCGCTTCCCGCTCGGCCCGATCTTCGCCTGTGAGGCCTGTTTCGGCCCGCTGGAGGTCGCCTACGACCTGCCGGCCGGCGACCCCGAGGGCCTGCGCAAGCGGATCGAGGCCGGTCCCGACAACATCTGGCGCTATGCCCCGCTGCTGCCCGTGCCCGCCGACGTCGCCCACAAGCCGAGTCTGAACCCCGGCTTCACCAAGCTGGTCAAGGCCGACAACCTCGCCCGTGAGCTGGGCGTCACCGGCGGCCTGTACGTCAAGGACGACTCCGGCAACCCCACCCACTCCTTCAAGGACCGGGTGGTCGCCATCGCCGTCGAGGCCGCCCGCGCCTTCGGCTTCACCACCCTGTCCTGCTCCTCCACCGGCAACCTCGCGGGCGCGGTGGGCGCCGCAGCGGCCCGCGCGGGCTTTCGCTCCTGCGTCTTCATCCCGCACGACCTGGAGCAGGGCAAGGTCGTGATGGCCGCGGTCTACGGCGGCGAACTCGTCGGCATCCAGGGCAATTACGACGACGTCAACCGCTTCTGCTCCGAGCTCATCGGCGACCCGCTGGGCGAGGGCTGGGGCTTCGTGAACGTCAATCTGCGCCCGTACTACGGCGAGGGCTCCAAGACCCTGGCGTACGAGATCTGCGAGCAGCTGGGCTGGCGGCTGCCGGACCAGATCGTCGTCCCGATCGCCTCCGGCTCGCAGCTCACCAAGATCGACAAGGGGCTGAAGGAGCTGATCGCGCTCGGCCTCGTCGAGGACCGGCCGTACAAGATCTTCGGCGCCCAGGCCGAGGGCTGCTCGCCGGTCTCGCGGGCCTTCAAGGAGGGCCACGACATCGTCCGCCCGGTCAAGCCGGACACCATCGCCAAGTCCCTGGCCATCGGCAACCCGGCGGACGGGCCGTACGTGCTGGACATCGCGCGGCGCACCGGCGGCGCGGTCGAGGACGTCGACGACGAGCAGGTCGTGGACGCGATCAAGCTGCTGGCGCGCACCGAGGGCATCTTCGCGGAGACCGCGGGCGGGGTGACCGTGGGCGTGACCAGGAAGCTGATCGAGGCCGGGGTCCTGGACCCGGCGCTGACCACGGTCGTGCTCAACACCGGTGACGGCCTCAAGACGCTGGACGCGGTGGCGCCCACGACCGGGCCCTCGGCGACGATCCCGCCGAGCCTTGAGGCCTTCCGGGCCGCCGGGCTGGCCGGCTGAGCCACCCGGCCCCCGCGCCGGAGCCGGTCCACGCCCTGGTCCGGGCCCCGGCTGTCCCGTACGTCCCATAAGACTCTTTCCTCCTCCGAAGCCGCTGGAAGGCAGAAGCCCATGAGCGTCAACGTCCGAATTCCGACCATCCTTCGTACCTACACCGGCGGCAGGGCCGAGGTTCCCGCGGAGGGCGCGACCCTCTCCGAGGTGATCGCCGACCTGGAGAAGAACCACGCCGGAATCGCCGCCCGCGTGCTGGACGACACCGGCAAGCTGCGGCGCTTCGTGAACGTCTACGTCAACGACGACGACGTGCGCTTCGAGCAGGGCCTTCAGACCCCGACGCCGGACGGTGCGGGCGTTTCGATCATTCCCGCGGTGGCGGGCGGCTGCTGAGGCCCCGTACGGATCTTCGACGCCCGCGCGGCCACGTCTGGCCGGAATCGCCCCGTCCGCAATTGAAGCGGACGGGGCGATTCCGCGCTGTTAAAGGCGATACAGTTGTGACGAACCCTCTTCGAGTGCGTGCCCAACGCATATGAGAACGCGACAAGTTGTGCCCAAAGCGTGCATGCGAATTGTCGCCTTGATGCGCTTTGCCCGGCCCGACTTGCCCTGGAATCCGGGCAGTTCACCCGGTATCGCCGAATGCGCCCGGCCGGATTTCTCGTCCGATTGACCTGTTGCGCTGGGCAGTGGGGCAGATACATTCAGCGGCGGTCGACGCGTTCCGGCGCACACCCCCACCTGTCAGGGGGTGAGGTCTGACCCGGGTCCGCGGAGCGCGGTCCTGCGAAGGGCCAGTAATAGGGGAGTTAGGAATGGCTCAGGGCACCGTCAAGTGGTTCAACGCGGAGAAGGGGTACGGCTTCATCGCGGTCGACGGTGGTGCGGATGTTTTCGTCCACTACAGCGCGATTCAGATGGACGGCTACCGCACCCTTGAGGAGGGTCAGCGGGTCGAGTTCGAGATCTCGCAGGGCCAGAAGGGGCCGCAGGCGGACATGGTCCGAGTGGCCGGCTGAAGCGCCGACCGACTGCAGCGTACAGAGGCCCGTGCTCCCTGAGGGGGGTGCGGGCCTCTTGTTGCGCGCAGGGGCGCCCGTCGCGCACCGGGAGCGCAGGGTCTAGTTGTCCACAGCCGCTTGCACTCTCCCTACCCGAGTGCTAATCATTGGCGTTAGCACTCTCCGAGTGAGAGTGACAGTTAAGGACCGGGTCCGGTGAGGCCCACGGGCCGGGTGGGGCAAGGAACCACACGGCATGTAGGCCGTCCGTCGCGGGCGCCAGCGCGGTCCGGAGCAATCCACCCCGATGTCCGGGAGGACCACTTCACATGGCCAAGATCATCGCGTTCGACGAGGAGGCACGGCGCGGTCTCGAGCGCGGGATGAACCAGCTCGCCGACGCCGTCAAGGTCACCCTTGGCCCCAAGGGCCGCAACGTCGTCCTCGAGAAGAAGTGGGGCGCCCCCACGATCACCAACGATGGTGTGTCCATCGCCAAGGAGATCGAGCTCGAGGACCCGTACGAGAAGATCGGCGCCGAGCTGGTCAAGGAGGTCGCGAAGAAGACGGACGACGTCGCCGGTGACGGCACGACGACCGCGACCGTCCTGGCCCAGGCCCTGGTCAAGGAAGGCCTGCGCAACGTTGCCGCCGGCGCCAACCCGATGGCCCTGAAGCGCGGCATCGAGAAGGCCGTCGAGGCCGTCTCCGGCGCGCTGCTGGAGCAGGCGAAGGATGTCGAGACCAAGGAGCAGATCGCTTCCACGGCCTCCATCTCCGCCGCCGACACCCAGATCGGCGAGCTGATCGCCGAGGCCATGGACAAGGTCGGCAAGGAAGGCGTCATCACCGTCGAGGAGTCCCAGACCTTCGGTCTGGAGCTGGAGCTCACCGAGGGTATGCGCTTCGACAAGGGCTACATCTCGGCGTACTTCGCCACCGACATGGAGCGTATGGAGGCGTCCCTGGACGACCCGTACATCCTGATCGTCAACTCCAAGGTCAGCAACGTGAAGGACCTCCTTCCGCTGCTGGAGAAGGTCATGCAGTCGGGCAAGCCGCTGCTGATCATCGCCGAGGACGTCGAGGGCGAGGCGCTCTCCACCCTGGTCGTCAACAAGATCCGTGGCACCTTCAAGTCCGTCGCCGTCAAGGCCCCGGGCTTCGGTGACCGCCGCAAGGCCATGCTCGGCGACATCGCCATCCTCACCGGTGGCACCGTCATCTCCGAGGAGGTCGGCCTCAAGCTGGAGAACGCCGGTCTCGACCTGCTCGGCCGCGCCCGCAAGGTCGTCATCACCAAGGACGAGACCACCATCGTCGACGGTGCCGGTGACAGCGACCAGGTCCAGGGCCGCGTCAACCAGATCCGCGCCGAGATCGAGAACTCGGACAGCGACTACGACCGCGAGAAGCTGCAGGAGCGCCTGGCGAAGCTCGCCGGCGGTGTTGCGGTCATCAAGGCCGGTGCCGCCACCGAGGTCGAGCTCAAGGAGCGCAAGCACCGCATCGAGGACGCCGTTCGCAACGCGAAGGCGGCCGTCGAGGAGGGCATCGTCGCCGGCGGTGGCGTCGCCCTGCTGCAGGCTTCCTCGGTCTTCGAGAAGCTTGAGCTCGAGGGTGACGAGGCCACCGGTGCCGCCGCTGTGAAGCTGGCCCTGGAGGCCCCGCTGAAGCAGATCTCGGTGAACGCCGGCCTCGAGGGTGGCGTCATCGTGGAGAAGGTGCGCAACCTGACCCCGGGCCACGGCCTCAACGCCGCGACCGGTGAGTACGTCGACATGATCGCCGAGGGCATCATCGACCCGGCGAAGGTGACCCGCTCTGCGCTGCAGAACGCGTCCTCCATCGCCGCGCTCTTCCTCACCACCGAGGCCGTCATCGCCGACAAGCCGGAGAAGGCCGCCCCGGCCGCTCCGGGCGGCATGCCCGGCGGTGACATGGACTTCTGATCCTCCCGGATCAACCGTCCTCAGTCCGCTGGGGCGGCGCCCTCTCCCAGAGGGTGCCGCCCCAGCGGCGTTTTCGTGCTTGTTTCCGGGCGCCTCGTGCTTCCTGCCGGGCTTGCTGCGGTGTTTCCCTCCGAGCTTCCTGCTGTGTTTCCCTCCGGGCGTCTCGGCGGGCCCCGTCGGCCCGCTGGTTTTCCGAGTTTCAACGATTCACGTGATCCGTGACCAAAGTCCCTGTTCGTGATCTTTGGGCCAGGGGAGACTTTCCGGAGCTCAGAGCCGAGCCGCCCCTCTTCTCCTGCCACGGGTCGAGGGGGCACCCCGACCCGACTCAGAAGACGCAGGACGCCCATGAGCACGCTCGATTCCTTGATCGTCGACGTCAACGACGTCTTCTGGACCTATCTGCTGATCCCGCTGGTGATCTTGGCGGGGCTGTACTTCACGGTCCGCTCCAGGGCCGTACAGCTGCGGCTCTTCCCCGAGATGCTGCGGGTCCTCAAGGACAAGTCCCAGCCCGGCAGCGACGGCGCCAAGCCGGTCTCCTCCTTCGGGGCCTTCACCATCTCCGCCGCGGCCCGGGTGGGCACCGGCAACATCGCCGGTGTCGCCACCGCCGTCACCCTCGGTGGCGCGGGCGCGGTCTTCTGGATGTGGGTCATGGCGATCATCGGCGGCGCCTCGGCCTTCGTCGAGTCCGCCCTCGCCCAGCTCTACAAGGTCCGTAACAAGGACGGCTCGGGCACCTTCCGCGGCGGCCCCGCGTACTACATGCAGCGCGCCCTGAAGAAGCGCTGGCTGGGCGTCCTGTTCGCGGTCACCATCACCGTGACCTTCGGGTTCGTCTTCAACGCCGTGCAGTCCAACACGATCACCGCGGTGGCCACCGGCTCGCTGCCCAGCGGCGAGGCACAGTGGTTCGGCCCCGCGGTGGGCGTGCTGCTGGCCGTACTGCTGGGCCTGGCCATCTGCGGCGGCGTCAAGCGCATCAGCTCGGTGACCACCGTCCTGGTGCCCGTGATGGCCGTGGTCTACCTGCTGCTGGGCGCGGCCGTGGTGCTGCTCAACCTCGGTGAGGTGCCGCGCGTCCTGGGCGACATCGTCGGCGGGGCCTTCGGGTTCAAGGAGCTGGCGGCGGGCGGCGTGGGCGCCGCCATCCAGCAGGGCATCCGGCGCGGCATGTTCTCCAACGAGGCGGGCCTGGGCTCGGCGCCGAACGCGGGTGCCACCGCGACCGTGACCCACCCCGTCAAGCAGGGCCTGGTCCAGTCGCTCGGCGTCTTCTTCGACACCCTGCTGATCTGCTCGATGACCGCCTTCATCATCCTGGTCACCAGCCCCGAGCTGGGCGGCAGGCAGGGCGCCGACCTCACGCAGACCGCGCTCACCGAGACCCTGGGCGGCTGGGCCGGGCACGTGCTGACGCTGGTCGTCTTCATGCTCGCCTTCAGCTCCATGATCGGGAACTACTACTACGGCGAGTCCAACATCGAGTTCATGACCCAGAAGCGCTGGGTCCTGCCGACCTACCGCGTCCTGGTCCTGGCCGTGGTCTTCCTCGGCGCGCTCGGCTCGGTCAGCGTGGTGTGGAACCTCGCGGACGTCTTCATGGGCTTCATGGCCCTGGTCAACCTGCTCGCCATCCTCCCCCTCTCGGCCATCGCCTTCCGCCTCCTCAACGACTACGTCGCCCAGCGCAAGCAGGGCCTGGACCCGGTCTTCACCCGCGACCGGATGCCGGACCTCGACGGAGTGGAGTGCTGGGAGGCGGCCCCGTCCCGCGAGCGGGCGGCGGCTTCGGCGCGCTGATCCCCGTCTGTCCGTACGAAGGGCGGCACCTCGGAGCGAGGTGCCGCCCTCGGCGTTGTGCGGCGTACTGCTCCGAGAGGGCGGCGTACTGCTCCGAGAAGGAGGCGTACTGCTCCGAGGAGTGGGACGACGCCTTCGAGGCTCAGTTCGGGCCGTAGGGCGATCAAGAAGCGTGCCGACGACTCCGACGGCGCACGGGCCGAGGCCGCGTGATGCCGCACATCGACCGGGCGTGGCTTCTAAAGACCGCTGGTCACACCACTGCCGGCTCCTTGCCGGCGGGGGCGGGTGCTGAGAACTCCTCGGATCCCGCGTTCAGGTCGGTCAGCATCTGTCTGCTGAAGCCGAAGAAGTAGGTGGCCAGGAAGCCGGTGAGGTAGCCGGTGGCCAGGCCCAGGGCGTAGATGGTGATGGTGGCGGCGAGGCTGTGGTTGCCCTTGAGGAGGGGGAACAGGGCCCAGCCGGAGGGGCCGATGGCGGTGGAGCCGACCGCCGTACCGAGCTGGTTGAACAGGCCGACGAAGGCTCCGCCGAAGGCGCCGCCGACGCAGGCGGTGACGAACGGGCGGCCCAGCGGCAGCGAGACGCCGTAGATGAGGGGTTCGCCGACGCCCAGGAATCCCGCGGGCAGGGCGGACTTGATGGTGCGGCGCACCGAGCCGTTGCGCGGCAGGCGGAGGTAGACCGCGAGGGCCGCGCCGACCTGGCCCGCGCCCGCCATGGCCAGGATCGGCAGCAGGACCGTGTAGCTCTGCTGCTCGATGAGGGTGGTGTGGATGGGGATCAGGGCCTGGTGCAGGCCGAGCATGACCAGGGGGAGGAAGAGGCCGCCCAGGACGAACCCGGCGAGCGCGCCGCCGTGGGCCAGCAGCCAGTCGGCCGCCGTACCGATGGCGGTGGAGACCTCTCCGGCGGCGTACATCAGGCCGAAGAGCGTCACCAGGCCGGTGATCAGGACCGTGAGGGTGGGGGTGAGCAGGACGTCCAGGGTCTCGGGCACCCGCTTGCGGCACCACTTCTCGACGTACGCGGCGAGCAGGGCCGCGCCCAGGGCGCCCAGCACACCGCCCTGGCCGGGGGAGAGCCGCTGCCCGAAGGCGGTGACGTGGGCGACGCCGGGGAAGACGATGATCGCGGCGACCGCGCCGCCCAGGACGGGCGTACCGCCGAACTCCTTGGCGGTGTTGTAGCCGACGAAGACGGCGATCAGGGACATGAAGCCGGAGGCGATGGCGGCCAGGGCGGGGGCGAGCGCGGGCAGCCAGCCGAAGTTCGTCAGCAGGCCGTTGAGTCCGGCGATGATGCCGCAGCCGATGAGGCCCGGGATCAGCGGGACGAAGATGTTGGCGATGCGGCGCAGGAAGAGCTTGACGGGGGTGGCGTTCCTGGCCTTGCGCTGCGCTTTGAGGGCGGCGCCGTGAGCGGCGAGGGCGTCCGCGGTGGTGGGGTGGTGGGGCGGCGCCGCGGGGGCTTCGGCGGTCGGTGCGCGGCCCGTATCCCCTTCCCCGGCTTGCCCGGCGTCCTGCCCGGTCTTCGCTGTCCCGGTTCGCTCGGCGTCCTGCCCGGGCTCCGCCGTCCCGGCTCGCTCGGCGGTCTTCTCTGCTTGCTCTGCGGCCAGTTGCTCGAACTCGGGGGTGACCCGGGCGACCGTGCCCGGGCCCAGCACGATCTGGTACGTGTCGTCCTCGACCACGCCCAGTACGGCGGGCAGCGCCTTGAGCGCCTCGTCCTGGACCAGCGAGCGGTCCCGGATGCCGAGGCGCAGGCGGGTCATGCAGTGGGCGATGGAGGTGATGTTCCCGGCGCCGCCGACGAGGGGGAGGATCGCGGCGGCGGTGGCGCGGTTCTTGTTCTCGGTCATGGTGCGGGCGCTGTTCTGTGCGGGGGCCTGGGGAGGGGCGACTTCCTTGTGCGCAAAGGCGGATCAGCGTACGGAGCGGCTGACCGGCGTACGGAACGGTGGATCAGCCGCTCTGTACGGAGGCGAGGGCGGCGCGCAGATGGCCGTGGGACTCGGCCAGGAGGCGGGCCGCCGTCGGGCCGTCGACACCGCCGAGGACGGCCAGGATGGCGTTCTTCACCTCCCCGCCCGTGGCGGTGAGCGCGGCCTCGATCTCCGCTTCCGGGGCGCCGGTGGCCAGTGCGACGATGCGGCGCGAGCGGGCCCGCAGCTTCTCGTTGGAGGCGCGCACGTCCACCATGAGGTTTCCGTAGGTCTTGCCCAGGCGGATCATGGTGATGGTCGAGAGCATGTTCAGTACGAGCTTCTGCGCGGTGCCCGCCTTCAGGCGGGTGGAGCCGGTCAGCAGCTCGGGGCCGACGACGACCTCGATGCCGTGCTCGGCGGCCGCGGCCAGCGCTGAATTGGCGTTGCAGGAAAGGCCGATGGTCAGCGCGCCCTGGATGCGGGCGTGCTCGATGGCGCCGATGGCGTACGGGGTGCGGCCGGAGGCGGAGATGCCCACGACGGTGTCGTCGGCGGTCAGCCCGATGGCGTTGAGGTCCTCGGCGGCCAGGTCCTTGCGGTCCTCGGCGCCCTCGACGGCGGTGACCATGGCGGCGGGGCCGCCCGCGATCAGCCCGATGACCTCGCCGGGGTCGGTGTTGAAGGTGGGCGGGCACTCGCTGGCGTCCAGCACCCCGAGCCGGCCTGCCGTACCGGCGCCCGCGTAGATCAGCCGGCCGCCGCGGGCCATGCGCTCGGCGATGCCGTCGATGGCGTCGGCGATCCGGGGGAGCTGGGTGGCGACGGCGGCCGGGACGGTGGTGTCCTCGCCGTTCATGATCTTCGCGATGTCGAGGGTGGAGCGCCGGTCGATCTCGGCGAGCTCGGGTCGGAACGCCTCGGTGGTGAGGGTGTCCAACTGGGCGCGCAGCGCGGCGTGGTCGGCGGTCGAAGTCATGGTGGTGACGGCTCTTTCCGGTGCTCGTACGGCTCCGTACAGGGAGATCGGTGTGGATGTGGGCGTGGGTGTGGATGTGGGTGTGGGTGTGAGGGTGGGTGCGGTGTCGCGGTCGGCAGAGGCGGGGCCGGGGCCCGCGGCCGAGGGCAGGGCCGGGGCTAGCGGTGGTGGCCGCGCGGCGGGGCGTGGCGGTGGGCCAGGGCTTCGTAGGAGGCGGACAGGGCGGGCGCCGCGGTCTCGTACGTGCGCTGTGCGACGCCCACGAACAGGCAGTCCACGACGAGGAGTTGGCTGGTACGGGAGGACATCGCGGCGGGCCGCAGCTCGCTCTCCCGGGCCGAGGAGGTGGTCAGGACGAGGTCGGCGTAGGAGGCGATCTCGCCGTCCGGGCGGCCGGTGATCGCGATGGTCGTCGCGCCGTGCTCGAAGGCGACCCGCAGCGGCTCTATGACGTCGGTGGTGCGCCCGGAGTGGGTGATGGCGATGGCGACATCGCCCGCGCGCATCTGCACGGCGTTGGTGACGGCGAGGTGCGGGTCGGAGTGGGAGTGCGCGATCAGGCCGATGCGCAGCAGCTTCTGCACGAGGTCCTGGCCGACGAGGCTGGAGGCGCCGATGCCGTAGACGTCGATACGGCGGGCGCCGGCCAGCGCGGCGACGGCGGTCTCCAGCTGGGTGGTGTCCAGCCCGGCAGCGGTGTCGGCCAGGCACTGCTGCTCCTCCTGCGCGAGCTTGGCGACCACGTCGCTGATCGAGTCGTCGACCGCTATGTCGGCGGTCACGGCGGGCGCGCGCCCGGCGGCCTGCTGGGCGGCGAGGGCGGCCAGCGCCAGGCGCAGATCGCGGTAGCCCGGGTAGCCGAGCAGCCGCGAGGTGCGCACGACGGTGGCCTCGCTGGTGCCCGTACGCTCCGCGAGGCCGGTGACGGTGAGCGCGGCACAGCCCGCCGGGTCGCCGGCGACGGTCTCGGCGACCCGCTGCATGGAGCGGGTCATGGACGGCGCGAGGGTGCGCACCTTGGCGGCCAGCGCGGCCGGGGCCGGGGGGCTGGCGGGGCGGCCCGCGGCGTCGGCCCCGACCCTGCTGAAAGTTTCCTTCAGGATTTCGCTCACCATTGAAAAGTAATTTCACGGCGTGGAGGGAGTCAAGGGCTTCCCGATCCTGTGGATAACTCGGCTCAAGATCTTTGGTGTGGGTGCGGGTGCGAGTGCGAGTGCGGGTGTGAGCGCGGATGCGGGTGCGGCGGTCGGCAGCGGGTGTGAGGGGCGTGACGGGCGCGACAGGGACGGCGTGGTGTACGGGGCCCGCGCGCGACAATGGGGCCATGGAGTTGGAACAGGCACTGCACGCCGCACGGGCGCTGGTCATCGCCGATCTGATGGCCGGCGAGGTCGCCGACGCCGATATCGTCTCGCTCGTCGAGGACGCCGTGGTGCACCGCCGGTGGTGGGTGGAGCAGTGGCCCGAGGGTGCCGAATTCGTGGCGGGGCTGGTCGCGCAGGACGTCCAGGACGCACTGCTGGAGCGGTACGGCCGCTGGCCGCTGTGCCCCGTGTGTACGGAGGCGGGCGACCCGCACGCGCTGGACGTGGAGCCGGAGTTGGGCCCCGACCCGCACTGGGTGTGCCCCAAGACGGCGGTGGCGGTGGCCCGCGTCGGCTCGCTCGGCGCCCCCTTGGGAGGCTGACCGCGTGGCGATCTACATAGACCCGCCGACCTGGCCGGGCCACGGCCGGCTGTGGTCCCACCTGGTCAGCGACGAGTCCTTCGCGGAACTGCACGCCTTCGCGGCCCTCATCGGCGCACCGGGCCGGGCCTTCGAGCGCGACCACTACGACGTGCCGGAGGAGCGCTACGAGGACGCGGTACGGGCCGGCGCGGTGCAGGTCGGCAGCAAGGAGCTGCTGCGGCGGCTCACCGAGGCCGGGCTGCGCCGCCCCAAGTGGCGCGGGCGGCGCGGCTGACGCTCCGCCGGAGCGCTCCGCCGGAGCGCTCCGCTGGACGCGCGGCGTGTCATCTGCGGGCCGTCTGTGGCTGGTCGCGCAGTTCCCCGCGCCCCTTTGCCCCGGCGTGCCGACTCTTGTCCGCCGTGCGCTCGTCCTCCGTGCGCTGGTCCGTCGTGCGCTCCCGGCACAGTGCGACAAAGGCGGCGCCGGTGAGGGTCAGGGCGCCGGAGACGACGGCCGCGTAGCTCATGCCGGTGCCGAACTCGTGGGCGGGGAGCCCGTCGTGCGGGGCGGCCGCCAGGATGGCCGCGACGAGGGCGACGCCGATCGACGAGCCGAGGTAGCGCGAGGCGTTGTTCGCGGCTGAGCCGACGGCCACGCGGTGGGGCGGGACGCTGCGTACGGCCAGGCCCGCGAGGGCGGCGTTGACCACGCCGCTGCCGAGGCCCGCCAGCGCCAGGCCCGGTACGAACCGCCACCAGGAGGAGTGCTCGCCGATCCCGGTGAGCGCGAGCTGGCCGACACCGCACAACAGCAGCCCCGCCGCGACCTGTTGGCGGTCGCCGATGCGCCCGGCCAGCCGGCGGGCCTGCGGGGCGGCCACGAACGACAGGCCGGACCAGACCGCCAGGACACCGGCGCTCTGCAGTGGGCCGAGCCCGAGGATGCTCTGGGCGGCGGTGGGCACGTAGGTCATGAATCCGACCACCCCCGCGCCGATGGCCAGCGCCCCGACCATCGACGCACGGAAGGCGGGGCGCCGCAGCAGGGACAGGTCCAGCATCGGTTCGGCGGCGCGCAGTTCGACCCGTACGAAGGCCGCCAACAGCAGCAGCGCCACGGCCAGGAAGGCGAGGACGTGCGGCTGGTGCCAGCCGCCGCGCCCCTCGATGAGCGCCGCGATCAGCAGCGAGATGCCCAGTCCCAGCGTCAGCACGCCCGGGAGGTCGAACCGGCGCCTTCCCTCGGTGCGGGACTCCGTCAGGGACCGGGCGCCCCAGGCCGTGACCAGCGCGGCGAGCAGCGCGATGACCCAGTAGGCGGCCCGCCAGGGGGCCACCTTGACCAGCAGCGCGGCGTACACCGGGCCGAGCGCGATGCCGCCGCCCACCATCGCGCCCCACAGCCCGGTGGCCCGCGCGCGCTCGGGGCCGGGCGGGAAGGTGTGCCCGATCAGGCCGAGGCCGGACGCCAGCAGCGCGGCGCTGGCGGCACCCTGGACGACGCGGCCGAGCACGAAGACGGGCGCGCTGGGTGCGATGGCGCACGCCGCGGTCGCCGCCACGAGGACCGCGCCGCCGAGTACGAAGACCCGCTTGCGGCCGTAGCCGTCCGCGAGGCTGCCCGCCGCCATCAGGCAGGCCGCGAGCCCGACGCTGATGCTGCCCAGGATCCAGGTCGGCCCCGACGCCCCGGCGCCCAGGTCCGCCGCCACGATCTGCACGGTCGACACGGGAGCGGTGAAGTTCAGCAGCGCCAGCAGGGTCGCCGCGCAGGCGATCGCCAGTGTCGCGCGGGCGGCCGGCCGGTGGCCGGCGGGTTCGGTCGTCACTACTACCCCCAAGGTCGGCGCATTGGACACGCAGACCGTAGCAGGGGTGGTTCAATGAATGAACCAATAGGTTCGAAAAGTGAACTGCTAGGGTGAGGGGTGTGGGACTGGGACGGAGTTACGCAGGTCAGGACTGTTCGCTGGCCCGCACCTTGGAAGTGGTCGGCGAGCGCTGGACGCTGCTCGTGCTCCGCGACTGCTTCTACGGAGTGCGGCGCTTCGGCGATTTCCACGCGCATCTGGACATTCCACGGGCCGTGCTCACGGACCGCCTGAAGGCGCTGGTGGCCGTCGGCGTCCTGCAGCGCCGCCCGCGCGCCACGGGCGTCGAGATCGACTACGTACTCACCGAGCGCGGGCTGGACCTGTGGCCGACGGTGTACACCCTGTCGCAGTGGGGCGAGCGGTGGCTGGCGCCCGACGGGGCCCGGCGGATCTTCAGCCATGCGGAGTGCGGTACGGATCTTGCCGCGACCGGGCTGTGCCCCGCGTGCGGCGTGCTGCCGCCGGCCGCGGACCTCGTCGTCCGCCAGGGGCCCGGGGCGGATCCGGGGCTGCGGCAGGACCGGGTCAGCGGTGCGCTGCGCGCTCGCCCGCACCGGCTGCTGACGGAGCTGTTCCCGGAGCCGGGCGGGGGCGCGTCTGGCGCGTAGCGCCTGCCCGGTGAGCGGTGGTCGGTCGGCTGCGGGTTGTCTGTGGCTGGTCGCGCAGTTCCCCGCGCCCCCTATGCACGCGGCGGAGCCGCATATTGAGGCGGCCTGCGCCCCTTAATAGGGCCTGGGCCGCTCAGAGTTGCGCCGTAGTGTTCGCCCCGTCCAAGGACTCGCGGAGGATGTCCGCGTGGCCTGCGTGTTGGGCGGTTTCGCGCAGGAGGTGTAGCAGGATGCGTTCGGCCGACCAGTGGACGGTCTCGGGCGGCGACCACGGTGAGCGCGGCAGCGGTACGGTCCGGTCGAGGCCGTCCAGCGCCGCGAACGCCGCGTCGGTGGCGCGGGCCGCGGCCTCGTACTCCTCCAGGAGCCCGGCCAGTGTGTCGCCCGCCCCCATCGCGTACTGGCCCCTGTCGAACATGCCGTCCGGCACCGAGCCGTCCCCGCTGACCATGATCCGGGTCCAGACGCGCTCACCCCGGGCGAGATGCTTGAGGATTCCGCCCAGGGTGAGTTCGCCGGCCGTGGTGCGCTCGGCTGCCTGCTCGTCGCCGATCCCGCGTAGGGTGATCAGCAGGGTCTCCCGCTGCTCGCGAAGCATCCGCAGGATCTCGCCGCCGCCCGCGCTCCGGTTCCCGTACGCAGCCATGGCCCCGCCCTCCTGTCGCTCCCACCCGGCCGGTGGGTCGGTGGGAGCGACAGTACGAGGCATATAGGTCAGTTACGGTCCGCGTTGGCCGTACGGACGGACTCCTGAGCGAGGGCGTCGCCCTGGCCGCCGGAGCTCCGGCCCGCGTCCTCGGAGGAGGCGACCAGTCGCGAGGCGCTGGTCGAGCGGTGCAGGCGGAAGGCGACGGCGGTGGTGAGCACCGCGACCGCCGCCAGTCCCGCGGCCGTCAGGGACACGATCCGGTAGCCCCAGCCCGCGCTGATCACCAGGCCGCCGAGCCACGGCCCGATCGTGTTGCCCATGTTGAACGCCGAGGTGGTGGTGGCGCCCGCCAGCGTCGGCGCCGCGGTGGCCACGTTGAACATCCGGGCGTTGAGCGCGGGCGCGGTGGCGAAGGCGGTGACGCCCAGCATCAGCGACAGCGCGATGGCGGCGACGGGGCTGTGCGCGGTGAGCGCGAGCAGTGCCAGTACGGCGGTGGAGGCGGTGATGCCGCCGAAGATCGTCCCGAAGAGGTGCGCGTCCGCGATGCGCCCGCCGATGTACGTACCGATCAGCGCGCCCACGCCGAAGAGCGCGAGCACGGTGGGCACCCAGCTCTCGGCCAGCCCGGCGGTCTCCGTCAGCAGCGGTGAGAGGTAGGAGAAGAGCGCGAAGACCGCGGCGCCGTTCAGGGCGGTGGCGATCAGCGCCAGCCAGACCTGCTTGTCCTTGTAGATGGTCAGCTCACGGCGCAGCTGCGGCCGGTCGTCGCCGGTGGGCACCTGCGTACGCGGCACGAAGGCCAGCACACCGACGAGCCCGACGGCCGACAGCGCGGCCACCGCCCAGAACGCGGCCCGCCAGCCCGCGTGCTGCCCCAGCAGCGCGCCGGCCGGGACGCCCGCGATGTTGGCGATGCTCAGCCCGCCGACCATCACGGCCATCGCCCGGGCGCGGGCGTTGACCGGCACGAGTGAGACGGCGACGGCCGCGCCGACTGCCCAGAACCCGGCGCAGGCGAGCGCGCTGATCACCCGCGAGGCGAAGAGGATCCCGTAGGAGGGGGCCAGCGCACCGGCCACCTGGCCCAGGCCGAAGACGGCGAGCAGGGCGATCAGGGTCGTACGGCGGGGCAGCCGCAGCGTCGCGGCGGCGAGTACGGGGGCGCCGACCACCATGCCGATCGCGAAGGCCGAGACCAGCAGGCCGGCCTGCGGGATGGTGACGCCCAGGTCCCGGGCCACGGGCTGCAGCAGCCCGGAGAGCATGAACTCGGAGGTGCCGAGCGCGAAGACGGACAGGCCGAGGATGTAGACGGCGACGGGCATTTTCGGGCGTGCGGATATCCGGTCGGTAGGGTCAGGCATGACACGCATGAACAGCGCGGGGGCGGTTTACATTCCCGGGCCCGTGTAAACGGGGCCGAGGGGAGCCGGTCGTCCTGCCGCAGCCGGGGGTGTGCGGCCCGGCGTCCTCGCGCGTACGTGACCTCGAACCCCTTCGCGCGTGACCAGGCGATCGACCCGTTCTGCGCGTCGCAGATCTTCCCGTACGTGGCCAGCAGCTACCCCATCCCGCTCGCCTGCCTCCACACTCCACCCGCACAGACCACCCACCGCGGCCCGACCCCCCCGCCCACCCTCAACTGCCGCCCCCACCGCCCCGCGCCCCCGCTCCGCCACCCGGCCGAGCCCCACCACCCCCGCCGAGCCCCACGCATCACCTGCCATGCCCCACGCATCACTTGCCGAATTCCTCACCGGCACACCCACGGCTTTCCCGGTGATCTTCCGGCGGACTTTCCCGGCGTTTCGTGATCATTGCTATGGGCGTCGGAGGGGCCGGGGCGGGGCGGGTGAAAAATGCCGACGGGGCGCATCCATGGGGGTGTTTTAGGTGTCTCATGAGTGAGCGGCGTTCTCATGTGGCCGCACCGCAGGGGTATTTGGAGTAATTGACTTGAGAATCGGCATTCAGGGTATTCACCGCGTATCTGCCGTAGTTGTCACCGCGGGGGCCGTTCTGTCGGCGGGTGTGCTCGCGGCTCCGGCGCAGGCCGCGGCGGCGAAGGCACCCACAGCAAAGGCCGCCAAGGCTGTGCAGGCGCCCGCGGCGCCGGCGATCGACGCCAAGGGCGGCTTCGTGATGAACAACGGCACGGGGGCGACGCTCTTCGGCAAGGCCGCGGACACCCGTCGTTCCACCGGATCCACCACAAAGATCATGACGGCCCGGGTAGTGCTCGGGCAGCGGAATCTCAACCTGGATTCCAAGGTCACGATCCAGAAGGCGTACAGCGACTACATCGTCGACAACAACTGGGCCTCGTCGGCCAGGCTGATCGTCGGCGACAAGGTCACCGTCCGTCAGCTGCTGTACGGGCTGATGCTGCCCTCGGGCTGCGACGCGGCGTACGCGCTGGCGGACAAATTCGGCAGCGGCAGCACCCGGGCCGCGCGCGTGAAGAACTTCATCGGCCAGATGAACGCCACCGCCAAGAGCCTGGGGCTGAAGAACACCCACTTCGACTCCTTCGACGGCATCGGGCGCGGCGCGAACTACTCGACCCCGCGCGATCTGACCAAGCTGGCCAGCAGCGCGCTGAAGTACTCCACGTTCCGTACGGTCGTGAAGACGAAGTCGACCAAGCAGAAGGTCACCACGAAGAGCGGTGGCTACCGCTACATGGAGTGGACCAACACCAACAATCTGCTCGGCAGTTACTCCGGCACCATCGGCGTCAAGACCGGATCGGGTCCGGAGGCCAAGTACTGCCTGGTCTTCGCCGCCACCCGCAACGGCAAGACGGTCGTCGGTACGGTCCTGACCGCTTCGTCGGTGGGCAACCGCACCGCGGACGCGAAGAAGCTGATGGATTACGGCTTCAAGAAGTAGCCGGGCCGGAACGGCAAGAGGGCCCGCTCGCGGGTGGTCGCAGCCTCCTGCGGCCGCGCGGGCGGGCCCTTCGCGCCGCGCGGCGCCTCAGCCGCCGGAGGTCAGCAGCTCCAGTTCGGTGGTGAGGTTGTGGCGGGCGGGGCGCTCCCACTCCGCGTACCCGTGGGGGGTACTGAACAGGCGGGGCAGGGCGAGGAGTTGGCGCAGTACGGCGGCGCGGCCGGCGCGGAAGGCGTCCTCGGGGACGAAGGAGTACTCCTCGCGTACGGCGGCGGCGTAGGCGGCGTACGCGGACGGGGAGCCGGCCAGGACCGCGAGGTCGGCGTCGCACAGCACCTCGCCGTTGCGGTCGCCGGGGGCCGGGGCGTGGGTGACCGTGAGCCGGACCAGGCGGGCGACCTCGGCGGTCAGGGCGGCGGGCAGGCCGAGTTCGGGCAGCGCGCGCTCGGCGAGGGCGGCGCTGCGCTCCTCGTTCTCGGAGCGCTCCGGGCGGTAGACGGCGTCGTGGAACCAGGCGGCCAGGCGTACGGCCCCGATGTCCTCGGCGTGCGCGGCGAGTTCGTCGGTCCGGTCGAGGACCGCGGCCAGGTGGTCGGGCGTGTGATAGCGGCGCTGCGGCTCGGCCCAGCGGGCGAGGAGGTTGGCCGCGTACGGGGCGGGGTCCGGGCCGTCCGTGCCGTGGGCGGTGCGCAGGGCGTGGACGGTGTCGAGCCAGCGGTGGTGGAGATCGGCCGTGAGCGGGGCCGCGGGCTCGGGGGATGTCGTGGGCGCCATGGGCAACATTGTGCGCGGTGCGCGCGGCGGCGCACGAAGAAGGCCCGGCAGCTGGCTGCCGGGCCTTCTTCGATGAGTAGCGGGGACAGGATTTGAACCTGCGACCTCTGGGTTATGAGCCCAGCGAGCTACCGAGCTGCTCCACCCCGCGTCGGTGAAATGAACTCTACGGCACAAGATGACTGAGGGGAAATCGGATGACGGGCGGCCCCGGGCGGGGCCGCGGCGCTACCGCTGCCGGGGGCGGCGGCGCAGGCCCCAGGTGCGGAACTTCCGGGCCGCGAAGGCCCCAACGGCCAGCGGCACCAGCAGTTCTGCCCAGCCGAGGACCGCGGGGGCGTCGAGGATCCAGGAGATCGCGGCCGCGCCGAGCAGGGTGCACAGCGCCGCCGCCGTGAGGAAGACCAGGCCCTCCAGCCACCACATGGCCCGCGTCGGCCGCTCGTGCTCGCCCGCCGGATAGCTCATCGAATCCCCTGTGTCGTGCGGCAGTGTCCCCCGCAGCCTGCCATTCGTGCCGGAAAGGCACGAAATCGGGGGACGGGGTCGGCGTTCGCGGGGCGGGGCAGGTGACGGACTTCTGCGGGATCGGGGTCGGGCGCTATCCATCACATACCCCTAGGGGGTATGTTGTTGTCCCTCTGCAGTTACCCCCTAGGGGTATAGAGAAGAGAAGGGGTAGGGCAATGTCAACCGTCAATCCCCGGCGTTGGTGGGCGCTTCTCGTGCTTGCCGCCGCCCAGTTCATGGTCATCATGGACACGTCCATCATCGGTGTGGCGCTCCCCGGGATGCAGAAGGATCTGGGCTTCTCGCAGGGTGGGCTGCAGTGGGTGTTCAACGCCTATGTGATCGCGCTCGGCGGCCTGTTGCTCCTGGGCGGGCGGCTGTCCGACCTGCTGGGGGCCCGTAAGGTCTTCGTCTCCGGCTGGGTGGCCATGATCGCGGGATCGGTCGTCGCGGCCGTGGCGACCAGTGCCGGGGTCGAGATCGTCGGGCGCGCGGTCCAGGGGGTGGGCGGCGCGCTGATCACGCCCGCCGCCATGACGCTGCTGATGATGCTGTTCGGGCACAACCCCAAGGAGCTGGGCAAGGCGCTGGCGATCTACGGCGCGGCGGCTCCGGCGGGCGGCACCGCCGGTGTGTTCCTGGGCGGCGTGATCACCGAGTGGCTGAGCTGGCCGTGGGTGTTCTGGGTGTACGTACCCATCGGCGTCGCCACGCTGCTGGCCACCGGGCTGCTGCCGAAGGTCGCCGGACGCCGCGGCTCGGTGGACGTACTCGGCGCCATCGCCGTCACCGCCGGTCTCGCGCTCGCGGTCTTCGCGGTCGTACGGGCCCCGGAAGCGGGCTGGGGTTCCACCGGGACGATCCTCGAACTCCTCGGCGGTGTGGTGCTGTTGGCGGTCTTCGTCGGCATCCAGAAGGTGCTGCGCCAGCCGCTGATGCCGCTGGGCATCTGGCGCACCCCGCGGCTGGGCACGGCCAACCTCTCGATCCTGCTGCTGGGCGCCGCCTGGATCCCGATGTGGTACTTCCTCAACCTCTACCTCCAGCAGGTGCTGGGGTACGGGGCGTTCGCCAGCGGCGCCGCGCTGGTGCCGATGACCGCGCTGATGATGCTGCTGATGGTCGTGGTCACCCCGCGGCTGCTGGCCAGGCTCGGCGCCAAGACCATGATCGTCGGCGGGCTGCTGGTGCTCGCGGGCGGCCTGGTGTGGCTGGCCACCGTGCAGCCGACCGGCACGTTCCTGGTCGATGTGCTGCCCGCCTCGCTGGTCTCCGCCGTCGGCATGTCCCTGGCGTACATCCCCGGCCTGATGGCCTCGATGGCAGGCGCCCCGCAGGAGCAGGCGGGTCTGGCCTCCGGCATCGTCAACACCACCTACCAGGTGGGCTCGGCGCTCGGCCTGGCCGCGCTGACCGCGATCGCCACCTCGCAGGGCGCGGGCCAGCTGGGCAACCTGCCCCGCCTCACCGACGGCTTCAGTGCCGCGTTCGTCGGCGCCGCGGTCGTCTCGGCGGCCGGCGCCCTGCTGACCCTGCTGTTCATGCGCGGCGAGAAGGCCGTGGCGGTCTCCGCCTCTGCCTCCGCCGAGAGTCGCCCGCAGGGCGAGCGGGTGAGTGCCTGAGCGCTTCGCCGGGCGCTCCGCGGGGAGTGCGGCGGTCGGCTGCGGGCCGGTGGGGGCTGGTCGCGCAGTTCCCCGCGTCCCTTAAGGGGCGTCCCGCTGCGGGGTCGTCCGATGCCTCAGGTGGGCGTCGGGCGGCCCCATTTTCGTGTGCGTCGTCGGTTGGGAGGAAACAGGGTGAATTCGAGGGAGCAGGATCTGCGGACGCGGGCCGTGCACGGAGTCAAGGAGGTCGCGGGGGAGGGGAGTTGGCCGCTCAGTGTGCCGATCGTGCAGTCGACGGGGTTCGCGTTCGGGTCGGCGGACGGGCTGGCGGAGGCGATGGAGGGGCCGGAGGGGGCGTACGTCTACGGCCGGCGCGGGAACCCCACGGTGCGGGCGCTGGAGCGGACGCTGGCCGACCTGGAGGGCGGGGCGGCGGCGATCGCCACCGGGTCGGGGATGGGGGCGATCAGCGGGGTGCTGCTGTCGCTGCTGCGGCCGGGGGACCATGTGCTGGCGCAGCGGTGCCTGTACGGCGGGACCTATGCCGTGCTCGGCGATCTGGCCGAACGGTTCGGCGTCGAGGTGGAGTTCATCGAGGCGGGGGCGGGCGGGGCGGGGGCCTTCGAGGCGGCGGTACGGGACCGTACGCGGCTGCTGTTCCTGGAGACGATCGCCAACCCGACCGGTGAAGTGCCGGACCTGGAAGGGATGCTGGCGGCGGCGCGGGCCGCCGGGGTGGTGAGCGTGGTGGACAACTCGCTGGCCTCGCCGGTGCTGTGCCGCCCCCTGGAGTACGGGGCGGACGTGGTGGTGCACTCCACGACGAAGTATCTGGGCGGGCACTCCGACGTGCTGGGCGGGGCCGCGGTCTTCGCCGACGCGGAGCTGCACCGGCGGGTGTGGGGCAGGGCCGTCGAACTCGGCGCGTCCGCCGCGCCGTTCGCCGCCTGGCTGACGCTGCGCGGCATCCAGACGCTGCCGCTGCGCATGCGCCAGCACTGCGCCAACGCCGAGGCCATCGCGGACCGGCTGGCCCGCCATCCGCAGGTGACGGCGGTGCGCTGGCCCTGGCTGCCCTCGCACCCCTCGTACGGGCGGGCGCGCAAGCTGCTCTCGGGCGGCGGCGGGATGGTCTCCTTCGAGCTGGCGGGCGGCCGCGCGGCGGGCCGGGCCTTCATCGAACGGGTGCGCCTGGCGCGGCTGGCGCTGTCGCTGGGCGGGGTGGAGACGCTGGTGACGCACCCGGCGAGCACCTCGCACCGCGAGCTGGGCGAGGCGGCGCTGGCGGCGGCGGGCATCGGGCCAGGGACGGTACGGATGGCCGTCGGCATCGAGTGGGTGGAGGACCTGTGGCGCGATGTCGAGCAGGCGCTGAACCCGAACACGACGGCGGGGAACCGTACCTGACAGATCGATAGATTTGAGGTCGCCAAATAAATGGCTGATTCTTAAATTGGAGTCATTAAGGGAACGTTACTCCTGGGCTCCGTCAAGGGCTCCGACAAGGGGGCGCCATGCGTTACTTCGAGGACTTCCGTACCGGTGACGTCCATGATCTGGGCACCGTGACCGTGGACGAGCAGGAGGTGCTGGAGTTCGGGCGGCGCTTCGACCCCCAGCCCTTCCACACCGACCCCGCCGCGGCCGCCGCCTCGCCCTTCGGCGGACTGATCGCCAGCGGCTGGCACACCGCGTCGATGTTCATGCGGCGCTACGCCGACGGGCTGCTCGCCTACAGCGCCTGCGCGGGCTCGCCGGGCGTCGACGAGATCCGCTACCACCGGCCCGTACGCCCGGGGCAGACCCTCACCGCCCGGGTCGAGATCCTCGGCTCGCGGCCCTCGCTGGGCAGCCCCGCCACCGGCATCGTGCAGCCGCGGTGCCAGCTGGTGGACGAGGGGGGTGTGGTCGTCTTCAGCATGATCCTGCACAGCGTTTTCTGGCGGCGCCCGGCCGAGGGGGAAGCGTCCGCCGAGGGCACCGCGGCGCGGTGCGCGGCGCAGGATCCGGCGCCTTGTGCGCGCCGCTGAGCCGAGTGCTTCGCCGGGCGAGTCGTGTTTCGTCTGCGGGCGCGTCGTGGCTTGTCGCGCAGTTCCCCGCGCCCCTATGGGGCGCCCTTCTCTGAATCCTTATACCGAGTGAAGGGAGACCTCCATGGAGGCTGTGTCCCGGACTGCCCAGTGGACCGCCGCGGCGCGGGCGCTGGAGAGCGAGCGTGCGGATCGGCTGTTCGCCGACCCGTATGCGCGTACCGTCGCCGACGGCATCGGCTTCGAGCTGCTGGAGCGTTACGCGGGCGCCGGAACCGTGCCGTTCCTGGCCATCCGTACCACCTACCTGGACCGGGCCATCGTCCGTGCGGTCCAGGAGCGCGGCATCCGCCAGGTCGTCTTTCTCGCGGCCGGCATGGACACCCGCTTCTACCGGCTGCCCTGGCCGGACGGTGTGACCGTCTACGAACTGGACCGGCCCGCGCTGCTGGAGGCCAAGGCCGGGATGCTGGCGCGGGAGCCCGACCCGGCGGGGCGCGAGCGGCGCACCGTCGCCGTGGACCTGACCGAGGACTGGACCGGGGCGCTGAAGGAGGCCGGCTGGCGCTCGGAGGAGCCGGTGCTGTGGGTGGTGGAGGGGCTGCTGTTCTTCCTCCCCGAGGAGGCCGTACGCACCCTGATCACTACCCTGGCCGGGCACGCCGCGCCCGGTTCGGTCCTGCTCGGCGACGTCATCAGCCGCTCCGCGCTGCACAACCCGCTCTCCCGGCCCTTCCTCGACGCCCTGAAGGAGGACGGCAATCCGTGGCTCTTCGGCACCGAGGAGCCCGAGCGACTGCTGGCCGACTGCGGCTGGCAGGTGTGCGAGGTCAAGCAGCCGGGCGAACCGGGCGCCGACTTCGGGCGCTGGCCCTACGCCGTCACCCCGCGCGAGGTGCCGAGCGTCCCGCGCTCCTTCCTGTTCACCGCCCAGCTGCCCACCGGCGGGGAGGAGGCGGCATGAGCGAGCAGGCCACCGACTTCCACCAGCGCGTCATCGGTGACGCGGCCGCGGCGGTCCGCGGACTGACCGTATCCCTCGGCCAACGCCTGGGACTGTACGGGGCGTTGGCGGAGCACGGACCGCTCACCGCCGCCGCGCTGGCCGGGCGCTCGGGCATCACCGAGCGGTACGCGCGGGAGTGGCTGCACGCCCAGCTCAGCGCCGGGTACGTGACGCGGGACGCCGCCACCGACGCGTACACCCTGCCCGCCGCGCACGCCCCCGTCCTCGCCGACCCCACGGCGCTGACCTTCGCCGCGGGCTTCTTCACCGCGCTGAAGGCGCTGTACGCCACCGAGGACCTGCTCGTGGACGCCTACCGCAGTGGCGAGGGCGTGGGCTGGGCCGAGCACGACCCCGCGCTGGACACCGGCATGGGCAGCTTCTTCCAGCCCACCTACCAGCACAGACTCATCCCCGACTGGCTGCCAGCGCTGGAGGGCGTGACGGACAGGCTGGCGGCGGGCGGCACCGTCGCCGACGTCGGCTGCGGCGTCGGGCACACCACCTTGCTGATCGCCAAGGCCTTCCCGCGGGCGACGGTGTACGGCTTCGACTACTCCGAAGAGGCCATCGCCATCGCCCGCCGGCTCGCCGAGGACGCGGGCCTGGGCGACCGCGTCGTCTTCGACACCGCCTCGGCCGACGACTACCCCGGTTCCGGCTACGACCTGGTCACCTTCTTCAACTGCCTGCACGACATGGGCGACCCGGTGGCCGCCGCCCGGCACGTCCTCAAATCCCTTGATATGGACGGTACTTGGATGCTGGTGGAGTCCAATGTCTCGCCCGAGGACGTGGACACCCAGACGCCCGCGGCACGGATGTTCATGAGCCTGTCCGCGGTGATGTGCCTGCCGGTGGCCGTCGCCCAGCGCGGCCCGCACGCGCTCGGCAACCACTCCGGCGAGGCGGCCTTCGGCGCCATCGCCCGGGAGGCCGGCTTCACCCGCTGGCGCCGGGCCGCCGAGACCCCGGTCAACGCGGTGTACGAAGTCCGGCCCTGACGCGGCGGCCGCGCCCCGGCCACCGCCCCTCAGGCCCCGCCTGACCGAACCCTGAACTCACCCGCGTACACAACTCTTTGAGGGATTGAGAGGAGAGGCGTATGGCCGCCACGGCCCCGCTGCCCGTCACCGACCGGTTCCAGGACGTCCTGGCCCGGCTCAGCTCCAAGTCCATCGAGGACTACTACAACCCGTACCAGCAGTTCGCCTGGCCCGAACGGCTGGAGGAAGACCGGCTGTGGATGACCCCGGAGCTCCTCACCCCCTACGGCACCCCGCTCTTTGACGAACTCGGAGATCAGACCCTGCAACGGCTCTCGAAGTGGGAGAGCATAAATTTCTACAGCCTCAACGTGCATGGCATCCGCGAGCTGCTGATCGAGGTCGTGGGCCGGATTCACATGCCGGGCTTCGAGGTCCCCTCGGACTTCTTCCACCACTTCATCGGTGAGGAGAACGAACACATGTGGTTCTTCGCTGAGTTCTGTCGCCGCTACGGCGACAAGATCTACGGCTCCACGGCCATGCGGGCGGACTCCGCATGGGAGCCGGAGGTGGAGAACTTCCTCGTCTTCTCCCGCATTCTGTTCTTCGAGGAGCTGGTCGACCACTACAACGCGCGGATGGCGCAGGACGACGCACTGTGCGAGACGATCCGTCAGGTCAACCGCATCCATCACCAGGACGAGTCCCGGCACATCGCCTTCGGGCGCGAGCTGGTCTGCCTCCTTTACACCCGGATGTGCGAAACCGTCGGCAGGGACCGGCTGCGCGAGGTCGAGGCGTACCTCAAGCGGTATGTGGTCTTCAGCGTCAATTCGCTCTACAACCCGCACGTCTACCGCGACGCGGGAATCAAGGACCCGCTCGGACTGCGCAACGCGCTGCTCGCCGACGAGCGCCGGCGCGCACACGAACGGCGTGCCATCCGCAAGCCCCTCGCCTTCTTCCTCAAGACCGGAATCTTCACCGACGACGTGCTGCCGGTGGTCTGACCCATGGATTCGGACCCGCCGAATTCCCTGTGCGGAATTCCGGTTCGGATCCGCGACGGACCCCCCTGACCGAGCCCTCCTTCGAGAGGTGGCCCATGACCGTGACCACGCACACCGCACCGCCCGCCGCGCCCGTCGGCGGCCGGAGCGCACTGCCCTCCCTCGGCCCCGAAGGCACCGCCCTGCTCAGGCTGCTGGACGACACCTTCGAAAGCTGGGGACTGGCCGCCGGCGCTCGCGCGATGACGATGCCGCCGCTGCTCCCGGCCGCCGACCTGGCCCGCCTGGACTACTACGACAACTTCCCGCACCAGGCCGTCGTCGCCGCCCCCCTGGACCTCGCGCGCCGCACCGAGACGGGCAGCTCCACCTTCTGCAGCGAGACCGGCTGCTTCCCCTGCGACGCCCTGCAGCCCGCGGCCCTCGGCCTGCCCTCCGCCTCCTGTTACGCCGTCTACCTGGACCACCAGGGGCAGCAGGTCGCCCACGACACCCTGGTGACCGTCGTCGGCTGGTGCTTCCGCCAGGAGCAGCAGTACGAGGGCCTGCGCCGCCAGCTCGGCTTCCGGATGCGCGAGGTCGTCGCCATCGGGGGCCGCGAGCACGCCGAGCTGCACCTGCGCACCTTCACCGACACCATCACCTCCTTCGCCGCCGCCCTGGACCTGCCACTGCGCAAGGAGGCCGCCTGCGACCCCTTCTTCGACAAGGGCGGCTCCAAGGCCGTCCTGCAGCGGCTCGTACCGGTCAAGCACGAGTTCCTGTACGAGGACCTGGCGATCGCCTCCGTCAACACCCACCGCAACTTCTTCGGCGACCGCTGCGCCATCTCGCTGGCCGACGGCGGCCCGGCCTTCACCAGCTGTGTCGCCTTCGGCC
Source organism: Streptomyces sp. UF-297 (assembly GCF_058245575.1). NCBI lineage: Bacteria > Bacillati > Actinomycetota > Actinomycetes > Kitasatosporales > Streptomycetaceae > Streptomyces > Streptomyces sp. UF-297. The sequence goes on from NZ_JBSIBZ010000104.1 coordinate 27,318, forward strand.
TGGAGCGCTGGCTGTCCGCGCTCACCCGCCGGCACGGCAGCTGGGACGCGGCGAGCGCCGCCGTACAACGGGCCGGGGCCGAACTGCCGGCCGGGCCGGTGATCTGACATGACGGCCCGACCCGCCGCCGTGCCCTCGGGCGGCATGGGCTGGGCGCACCTCGGCATGGACATCGTGTCCGTGGGCCGGGTCCGCCGACTGCTGGCCGAGCACGGCGAGGCGTTCTTCGCGCGAATGCTCGTCCCCGGCGAACTCGCCGACTGCCGCACCTCCACAGGGCTGGACGCACTGAGCCTGTGCGGGCGCATCGCGGCCAAGGAAGCGGCCTTCAAGACCCTGCGGGTACGGGACCGCTTCCTGCCCTGGCGGGACATCGTGGTGCGGCGCTCCGACGGAGGCTGGCCGCTGGTCGAACTGCGCCGCGCCGCGGCTGACATGGCGGCCGAGTCCGGCATCACCGAGATCACGGTGAGCATCAGCCACGACGTGGACTACGCGGTCGCGGTCGCGGCGCCCGTCCTCGGCGATCCCACGCCCGCCCCCGTCACCGCCCCCGCACGTGATCACTCCCCTCTCACCGACCGCACCGTAAGGAGACACCCCATGGCTGACGGCCTGAACCAGGTCAAGGACTGGATCCTCAAGCGCCACGCCGACCGTGAGGACATCGCCCCCGACCTGGACCTGATCGAGAACCGGCTGATCGACTCGCTGTCCTTCGTCGAGTTCGTCTTCCTCCTGGAGCAGCTCAGCGGAAAGAACGTCGAGATGGAGACCCTGGAGATCGACGACATCCGCACCCTGTCCGCGATCGAGAACAACTTCTTCACCGAGGAGGTCGTCTGACATGACTGCTTCTGCCGGGCGTCGCCTGTTCACCTCCGAGTCCGTCACCGAAGGACACCCCGACAAGATCGCCGACCGGATCAGCGACACCGTCCTGGACGCCCTGCTCGCCCAGGACCCCGCCTCCCGGGTCGCGGTCGAGACCCTGATCACCACCGGGCTGGTGCAGATAGCGGGCGAGGTGACCACCTCCGCGTACGCGCCGATCCCGGCACTGGTGCGCGAGGCCATCCTCGACATCGGCTACGACACCTCCGCCAAGGGCTTCGACGGCGCCTCCTGCGGCGTCTCCGTCGCCATCGGCGCACAGTCCCCCGACATCGCCCAGGGCGTGGACACCGGCGGCAAGGACGGTGACGAGCTGAGCCGGCAGGGCGCCGGCGACCAGGGCCTGATGTTCGGCTACGCCTGCGACGACACCCCCGAGCTGATGCCGCTGCCCATCCACCTGGCCCACCGGCTCTCCCGCCGGCTCACCTCCGTACGCAAGGACGGCACCGTCCCCTACCTGCGCCCGGACGGCAAGACACAGGTCACCATCGAGTACGACGGGGACCGCCCCGTGCGCCTGGACACCGTGGTGGTCTCCACTCAGCACGCCGCCGACATCTCCCTGGAGGGGCTGCTGACCCCCGACATCCGGGAGTTCGTCGTCGAGCCGGAGCTCAAGGCGCTGGCCGAGCAGGGCGTGACGCTGGAGAGCGACGGCTACCGGCTGCTGGTCAACCCCACGGGCCGGTTCGAGATCGGCGGCCCGATGGGCGACGCGGGCCTGACCGGACGCAAGATCATCATCGATACGTACGGCGGCATGGCCCGCCACGGCGGCGGCGCCTTCTCCGGCAAGGACCCCTCCAAGGTGGACCGCTCGGCGGCGTACGCGATGCGCTGGGTCGCCAAGAACGTGGTGGCCGCCGGGCTCGCGCGGCGCTGCGAGGTGCAGGTCGCCTACGCGATCGGCAAGGCCGAGCCGGTCGGCCTGTTCGTGGAGACCTTCGGCACGGCGGCGGTGGCCGAGGAGCGGATCGCCGAGGCCATCGGCGAGGTCTTCGACCTGCGCCCGGCCGCCATCATCCGCGATCTGGACCTGCTGCGGCCGATCTACGCGGCGACCGCGGCGTACGGGCACTTCGGGCGCGAGCTGCCCGAGTTCACATGGGAGCGCACCGACCGGGTGGCCGCCCTGCGCCGGGCCGCCGGTGTGGCACCCACCGACGGGGATACGGGGAACGGGGCCTGAGATGCGACTTGCTGTCACGGGATCGATCGCCACCGACCATCTGATGACCTTTCCCGGCCGCTTCGCCGACCAACTGCTGGCGGACCGGCTGGAGAAGGTCTCCCTCTCGTTCCTCGCCGACGCACTGGAGGTACGGCGCGGGGGTGTGGCAGCAAACATCTCCTTCGGCCTGGGCCAGCTCGGCCTGCGCCCGGTGCTCGTGGGCGCGGTCGGCAGCGACTTCGAGCCCTACCGGGTGCACCTGAAACAGCACGGCGTGGACACCGAATCCGTCCACGTCAGCGACGAGCTGCACACCGCCCGCTTCGTCTGTACCACCGACCGTGACCACAACCAGATCGCCACCTTCTACGCCGGGGCGATGTCCCAGGCCCGGGACATCGACCTGGCGTCGGTCATCGCCCGGGTGGGCCGCCTGAACCTGGTCACCGTCTCGCCCGACGACCCGGCCGCGATGCTCCGGCACACCCGCACCTGCCGCGACCTGGGCGTGCCGTTCGCCGCCGACCCCTCCCAGCAGCTGGCGCGCCTGGAGCGCGAGGAGGTGCGCCAGCTCATCGACGGCGCCCGGTGGCTGTTCACCAACGAGTACGAGAGCGCGCTGCTCCAGGAGCGCGCAGGACTCACCGAGGAACAGGTGCTGGGCCGGGTCGGCGGCTGGGTCACCACGTACGGCGCGCAGGGCATCCGCATCCGGCGGGCGGGCGCACCCGTGACGGCCGTACCCGCCGTCGAGACCGGCGCCGCGGTGGACCCGACCGGCGTGGGCGACGCCTTCCGCGCGGGATTCCTGGCCGGACTGGCCTGGTCGATCCCGGAGACCTGCGCCGCCCAGCTGGGCTGCGCGGTGGCCGCCACCGCGCTGGGCAGCGTGGGCACCCAGGAGTATCTGCTGCGCCGCGAACCGCTGGTGGAGCGCGTCCGTTCGGCCTACGGGGCCGGCTGCACGGCGCACATCCTGAGCCACTTGAGGGGGATGTCGTGAGCGGGCAGGGCAACGGCGGGGCGAGCCTGCGCGAGGCCCTGGCCTCGCGGGTGGTGGTCGCCGACGGGGCGATGGGAACGATGCTCCAGGAACAGGACCCGACGCTGGAGGACTTCCAGCAGCTGGAGGGCTGCAACGAGATCCTCAACGTCACCCGCCCCGACATCGTGCGCGCGGTGCACGAGGCGTACTTCGCGGTGGGCGTGGACTGCGTGGAGACCAACACCTTCGGCGCGAACTTCGCGGCGCTGGGGGAGTACGACATCCCCGAGCGGGTCTTCGAGCTGTCCGAGGCGGGTGCGCGCATCGCCCGCGAGGTGGCGGACGAGTTCACCGCCGCCACCGGCCGGCAGCGGTGGGTGCTGGGCTCGATGGGGCCGGGTACGAAGCTGCCGACGCTGGGCCACGCGCCGTACGGGACGCTGCGCGACGCCTATCAGCAGAACGCCGAGGGCATGATCGCGGGCGGCGCGGACGCGCTGCTGATCGAGACGACGCAGGACCTGCTGCAGACCAAGGCCGCGATCCTGGGCGCGCGCCGGGCACTTGAGGGGTGCGGGGCGGATCTGCCGCTGATCTGCTCGGTGACGGTGGAGACCACCGGGACGATGCTGCTGGGCTCGGAGATCGGCGCGGCGCTGACCGCGCTGGAGCCGCTGGGCATCGACATGATCGGCCTCAACTGCGCCACCGGGCCCGCTGAGATGAGCGAGCACCTGCGCTATCTGGCCCGCAACTCCCGTGTCCCGCTGGCCTGCATGCCCAACGCGGGCCT